>CATPBM010000122.1 GCA_955652625.1 uncultured Steroidobacteraceae bacterium | reverse complement strand
CTCCATCAGGCGCCGCGCGACGTCGAGCATCTCCTTCTCGCACAGCGACTTGCCGACCTTGACACCGGTAGCGGCGAGAAAGGTGTTGGCGATGCCGCCGCCCACGATCAGCTGGTCGACCCTTTCCAGCAGCGACTCGAGCACCATCAGCTTGGTCGATACCTTCGAGCCACCGACCACCGCCACCAGCGGGCGCGCCGGCTTCTGCAGCGCGCGCTCCAGCGCCTCGAGCTCGCCCACCAGCAGGGGACCGGCGCACGCGACCGCCGCGTAGCGCGCCACGCCATGGGTGCTGGCCTCGGCGCGGTGCGCGGTTCCGAAGGCGTCCATGACGAACACCTCGCACAGCGCCGCCATGCGGCGCGCCAGCTGCGGGTCGTCCTGCTTCTCGCCCTTGTTGAAGCGCACGTTCTCGCACAGCACCGCGCTGCCGGCGGCACAATCAACGCCATCCAGCCAGTGCTTGCGCAGCGGCACCGGCTTGCCGAGCAGGTCCGAGAGCCGCGCCGCCACCGGCGCCAGCGAGAGCGCTTCGGTCTCTTCGCCCTCCTGTGGACGGCCCAGATGCGACATCACGAACACCTTGGCGTGCTGGTCTAGCGCGTAGCGAATGGTCGCCAGAGCTGCGCGGATGCGCGCGTCGCTGGTGACGACGCCGTCGTGCACCGGCACGTTCAGATCCTCCCTGATCAGGACCCGCTTGTTGCGCAGGTCCGTGTCGGTCATGCGCAGTACCCTCATGATACCTGCGACCACGCGAGCGTGGTATCGATCATGCGGTTGGAGAATCCCCATTCGTTGTCGTACCAGGCGCAGACCTTGACCAGCGTGCTCTCGATCACTTTGGTGAGGGTGGCATCGACCACCGAGGAGTGCGCGTCATGGTTGAAGTCGACCGAGACCAGGGGCGCATCGTTGTACGCCAGAATCCCCTTGAGGGCGCCGGCGGCCGCCTGCTGCAGCGACTTGTTCACTTCCTCGACCGAGGTGGCGCGCTTGGCCGTGAACGTGAGATCGACCAGCGACACATTGATAGTCGGCACGCGCACCGAGAATCCATCGAGCTTGCCCTTGAGCTCCGGCAGCACCAGGCCCACGGCCGCCGCGGCGCCGGTCTTGGTGGGGATCTGCGACTGGGTCGCCGAGCGCGCGCGGCGCAGGTCCGGATGGTAGACATCCGTCAACACCTGATCGTTGGTGTAGGCATGAATGGTGGTCATGATCCCCGCCGTGATGCCGATCTTGTCGTGCAGCACCTTGGCGACGGGGGCCAGGCAGTTGGTGGTGCAGGAGGCGTTGGAGATGACCGTGTAGGCGCTCTTCAGCACGTGGTGATTGACGCCGTAGACGATGGTCGCATCGACGTCCTCGCCGCCGGGTGCGGAAATCACCACTTTCTTCGCGCCGCCCTTCAGATGCGCGCCAGCCTTCGCCTTGCTGGTGAACAGTCCCGTGCACTCGAGCACGTACTCGACACCGACTTCGCCCCAGGGCAGCTTCGCCGGGTCGCGCTCGGCGAACACGCGGATGCGATCGCCGTTCACCGTCATGTAATCGCCGTCAACCTTGACCTCGCCGGCGAACTTGCCGTGCACGGTGTCGTAGCGCGTCAGGTGCGCATTGGCCTTCGGATCACACAGGTCATTGAGCGCGACGATCTGCACCTCCCCGGTGCGCTTGCCCTCGTAGAGTGCACGCAGCACGTTGCGTCCGATGCGCCCGTAACCGTTGATGCCGACCTTGATTGCCATGCGCTCAAACCTCCAGAAGTTCGTGTATCTGCTGACCGATATTATCGGCCGTGAAACCAAAATGAGAGAGGACCTCAGCCCCCTTGCCTGAGGCGCCGAAGCGATCGATGCCGAGCACGCGGCCCGCCGTGCCCGCGTAGCGCCACCAGCACTGCGTCGCGCCCGCCTCTACCGCGACGCGGCGTGTCACCCCGGCCGGCAGAACGCTCTCGCGGTAGGCCTCATCCTGGGCGTCGAACGCCTCGGTCGAGGGCATGGAAACCAGGCGCACGCGCCGCCCGGATCCGTTCAGGACATTCACCGCCTGCGCGGCGATGCCCACTTCCGAGCCCGTGGCGATGACCAGGCATTGCGGCGTGCCGGGCGGGTCGATCAGCACGTAGCCGCCGCGGCGGATGTTGGCAAGCTGCGCCGGCGTGCGCGTTTGTTGCGCGAGCCCCTGACGGGTGAGCACCAGCGCCGTCGGTCCCCGGTGCTCGATGGCAAGCTGCCAGGCCACGGCGGTCTCGGCGGCATCGCACGGCCGCCACAGGCTCAGGTGCGGCAGCGCGCGCAGGCTGCTCAGATGCTCGACCGGTTGATGCGTCGGTCCATCCTCGCCCAGTCCAATGGAGTCGTGCGAATACACCAGGACAGTGCGCGCGCTCATCAGGCACGCCAGGCGCACGGCGTTGCGTGCGTAGTCGGAAAACACTAGGAAAGTGCCGCCATAGGGGATGAATCCCCCGTGCAGCGTGATGCCGTTCATGATCGCCGTCATGCCGAACTCGCGCACGCCGTAGTGCAGATAGTCGCCCGCCTCCTCGGCCGGCGTGATGGTGCGTGCGCCTTTGAACAGCGTGCTGTTGGACTGCGTCAGATCCGCCGAGCCGCCCAGCAGTTCCGGCAGTGCGGGGCCTATGACGTTGAGCACCGCTTGCGAGGAAGCGCGCGTGGCCTGCGAGGCGGTCTGCCTGAGCGCCGCCTGCAGCGCCTGTGCCGCGCTGTCCTGCCAGCTGCGGGGCAACTCCCCGCGCATGCGCCGCTCGAATTCGCGCGCCAGATCCGGGAATGCGCTCGCGTAGCCCGCGAACAACTGACGCCAGGCGAGCTCCAGCTGGGCGCCCTGCTGCCGATGGTCCCACGCGGCGCGGATCTCATCGGGCACCACGAACGGCGGGTACGGCCAGCCGAGCGCGCGGCGCGCCGCGGCCACCTCGTCCACCCCGAGCGCCTCCCCGTGCGCCTCGGCGGTGCCCTGCCTGTGGGGCGCACCGTAGCCGATGATGGTCTTGCAGCAGATCAGTGACGGCCGCTGCTTTTCCGCGCGCGCCGCCTGGATTGCAGCCATCACCGCCTGCGCGTCGAGGCCATCGACGCCGGGAACCACGTGCCAGCCGTAGCCTGCGAAACGCCTCGGAGTGTCGTCGGTAAACCAGCCGGCGACCTTGCCGTCGATCGAGATGCCGTTATCGTCGTAGAAAACGATGAGTTTGCCCAACCCCAGGGTGCCGGCGAACGAGCAGGCCTCGTGAGAGACGCCCTCCATGAGGCAACCGTCACCGCAGAAGGCGTACGTGTAGTGATCGACGATGTTGAAGCCGGGGCGACTGAACTCCCCTGCGAGCAGCTTCTCCGCCAGCGCCATACCGACCGCATTGGCCAGCCCCTGCCCGAGGGGCCCGGTGGTGGTCTCGACGCCGAGCGCCGGATCATGCTCAGGATGGCCGGGGGTCTTGCTGCCGAGCTGGCGGAAATTCTGGATGTCCCCGATCGTCAGCGGATAACCGGTGAGGTACAGTAGCGAGTACAGCAGCATCGAGCCGTGCCCGTTGGAGAGCACGAAGCGGTCGCGGTCGGCCCATTGCGGGTTTCCCGGGTTGTGCCGCAGGAAGTCCCCCCACAGCACCTGCGCGATGTCCGCCATGCCCATGGGCATGCCGGGGTGTCCCGAGTTCGCGCGCTGCACGGCGTCCATGGACAGTGCGCGGATGGCGTTGGCTTGTTCGCGGCGTGTAGTCATGCGGGGCGCGTTACGGGTCCAAAGGCGGGGCGCGCATTCTCCACCACTCGCGCCTGATGCTCAATCGCGGCTACGCATTCGGCTTCGGTCCGCGGCAGCCGTGCCGCCTGCGCTGCGGCCCGTGCACGGATCTTATTTATTGCACCGTACGCCCCGGCAGGCGACTTAAGTTCCCGCCGCTGGCCGGCTGAGCGCGGGCCTGCTTCACACTATCCGCAACCCCGAACGGTACCGTGTCATGTCCAGCGCAAGCGTTGCCATACTCGGAGGACGTGGTTCACTGCAGCCCCCGTCTGGGCTCTGCTACGCTTTCCTCATGAGCGCAGTGCGCCTTGTTCATTTCACCGACACTCATCTCTACGGCGGCGAGCACGAACTGCTGCGCGGAGTCGCGACGCTGCCTGCGCTCAGGGCGGCCCTGGCTCATGCGCGCTCGCGAGACTGGCCGCCCGACGCGCTGCTCGTGACGGGCGACCTGGTGCAGGACGATCCGGCGGGCTACCCGCATTTCCGGCGCGTGTTTGGCGCGCTTGGCGCGCCGGTGCTGTGCATACCCGGCAACCACGACGAGCCCCAGGCCATGCGCCGTGAGCTCGCCGGCAAGCCTTTCGTGCTCGATGGCTTCGTGGACTTCGGCCGCTGGCGCATCGTGCTGCTCGACAGCTGTCTGCCGGGCTCGGCCAGCGGCGCCCTGAGCGCCCAGACCCTGGCGGGACTCCAGGAAGGGCTCGCCACGGCCGGGACGCGCCACTGCATGGTGTGCCTGCACCACCACCCGGTGCCCCTGTCCAGCCGCTGGCTCGACCGCGTGGGCCTTACCAATGCCGCGGAGTTCCTGCACATTGTCGACGCCCATCGCAACGTGCGTGCGATAGTGTGGGGCCATGTGCATCAGAGTTACGATGCCCTGCGCAAGGGCGTACGCATGTTGGCGACGCCGTCCACCTGTGCGCAGTTCCTGCCGAATGCCGACGATTTTGCGGTGGACCGCCGGCCACCGGCCTATCGCACGTTCGAGCTGCGCCCCGACGGCTCGCTGCTGACGGAGGTCGTGTGGATCGAACAGCACGCCGCTGGCTCCTCGCGCTCTGTCTGCTCGGCGGCCTGAGCGCTCCCTGCCTCACAGCGCGCGCCGCGAGCCCGGTTTGGGCAATCCGCGGCGCCCACTGCACGCTCTACCTCGCCGGTTCGGTGCATCTCTTGCCGGCGCAGGACTCGGTCCTGCCGCCGGCGTTCGAGCGCGCGTATACCGACTCGGCCAAACTCGTGATGGAGCTCGATCTCGGCAAGCTCGATCCGCTCGAGGCGGCCGGCTGGATGCTGGAGCACGGTGCGCTGCCGCCCGGAACCAGCCTGCGCGGCATTGTTGGCGAGCCGCTCTACACGCGCGTGAGCGCGGCCGCGACAGACCTGGGGTTAGCCCCCGAGGTACTCGATCACCAGGCGCCGTGGGTGGTCGGGATCGAGCTGGCCGATCTGGAGTACGTGCGCCTGGGCTTCGATCCGCAAATGGGCGTCGAAGAGCAGCTCGTGAACCGCGCGCGTGCCGACCGCAAGCCGACCGCGGGCCTGGAAACCCTCGCCGAGGAGCTCGGCCCCCTTACGGCGCTCGCGCGCGAGGACCAGGTACGGATGCTCGATCAGACATTGAGTGATCTTAAGGAATCACCGGATGAGGTGCACGAGGTGGTCAGCGCCTGGCGCCATGGCGACGCTGCGAAGCTCGCCGCGCTGCTGGCGCGCGAATACCGCTCGTTCCCGGCGCTCTACCGTCAGCTGGTGACGGCACGCAACCAGCATTGGCTGCCGCAGATCGAGGAGCTTCTCAAGAGCAGCGAGAACACCCTGGTCGTGGTGGGCTCGCTGCACCTGGTCGGTGAGGGCGGATTGCTCGAGCTGCTGCGCAAGGATGGCTTTACGCCTGCGCAGATGAACTGAACGGCAGTCGCCTCAGGAGCGAGGCGCGCCGCGACCCCGGTAGAAGCGCCACAAAGGCACGGCCAGCACCAGCGTCCACGCCAACACCAGCCAGCCGACGAAGCCGTCGAAGCGGCTCAAGAGAAACGACAGAGGAGCGCCGCTGCGCGCTCGTGTCAGCTCGTGCGCCACCAGCATTACCCATACCCACCCGGCATGCAGTCCAACGCAGGCGGCGATGTTGCCGGTGGCCGCGCGCACGAGCCCCAGCACTACTCCCACCGCGAGGAGCGCGAGGAATGCGTCGGCGATCGCCGCCGGATGCGCGAACGAATGCAGCGTCCCGGCGAGCAGGTCGAGCCCGCTGTGGGGCGTGACCTGCTCGGGCGCGATATGGTAGCTGGCGAAAAAATGCGTGGCCGCATACACCACCGCGGTCAGCACGATGGCGGTGCGGGTACCCGATTCGCGCTCGATAGCCGTATGCATCGCGCCGCGCAGGAATGTCTCCTCGATGAACGCCACCACAAGTCCGCTCGCGGCGCGCGCGAGGATGAGCTTCACGAGCGCCGCCGCGCTCACATCCGTCGCCCGCGTCCAGTCGAGGAGCGCAAGGCCGGTCATGACCGCGACCACCGCCAGCATGGTGGTCACGCCCAGGGCAAGCCCGAGGAGTATCTCGCGCAGGAAAGCGCGCCGGGGGAGCCCGTAACCGAGGCTCCCCCGGTCGGCGAGCCTCAGGTGCCGTGCGACCAGAAGAAAGCCCGCCAGCAGGGCCAGCATGCCGATGCGCTCGCCGATGCGGTGAAACGGGAAGTCCAAATGCGGATGCAGAAGAGTCCACGCCGGATAGGCAAACAGCGCGATTGCCGCCAGCGCCAGGACCATCAGTACGAAAAACCAGGTGAATGCGCGCATTTTCCGGAAGCTCAAGCTCGCTTGCCAGGGTCGCCCCGACCCGCATAGCTTATGGTGGTTCTGCAGCCTAAGAGGAGTTATGTCGGCGCCCCCCCTGCACCCGATCGTCATCTGGTTCGGCCGGGTTGGCGACATGATCCTGCTGTCCGCGTTGCTGGAGGTCCTGCACCGCCGCTACGGCAGCCCCTGCTCCGTAGTGGGCGCCGGCTCCTGGCCGGCCGAGATCTATGCCGCGCATGAGGATGTGGCGCGTATCTCCTGTCTGCGCCGCTACACCGCGTTCATGTTCGATCGCGCCTGGTGGCGCGCGTGGCGGGCGCTGCGCGCGAGCCGCAACGACCCGGTGTACGTGTGCGAGTACGACCCTCGCAAGCTCGCGCGCATCCAGCGCCTGCTCACGCTCAGCGGTACCGATCCCGGGCGTTGCCTGTTCATTACCCGCGGAGCGAGTTTCGCGCACCCGCACTGGGTGGATCGGCTGGTGAGTTTTGGTCGCCTCACACCCCCGGCGCTCAACGCCGCCGATTACCCGTGGCCGAGCCCCCCACCGCTGGGCGCACCGCACCTGCAGGTCTCGCCCCCCGCGGGCGCTGAGTGCACCACATGGCTCGAGGCACGGGGCTGGGCCGGCCGTCCGCTGGTGCTGGTGCAGCCCGGCAACCGCCGCACCATGCGCGGCCGGAAGCTGCGCGCGGCCTCCGCTGACGACAAGGCGTGGCCGATCGAGCGCTGGGCGGCGCTCCTGCATCGGGTTCACGAGCGCATGCCGCAGGCGCTGATCGTATTGTGCGGCGCGCCGCGCGAGTCGCTGCTGCTGTCCTGGATTGCGAGGGCCACGCGGCTGGCGGCCGTGCAGCCCGTCGAGTTGGCGCTGCCGCGGCTGCTGGCCCTGTGTGCGCGCGCGCACAGCATGATCTCCGTGGACACAGGTCCGGCGCACGCCGCGGCGGCACTGTCACTGCCGCTCGTGGTGTTGTTCGGCGCACACTCGCAGGAGGAATGGCTGCCGCGCAGCCCGAGCGGCTCGCCCGTGGTGGGCGTGGGTGGCCCACCGCACTCCAGCCGCCTCGATCAGATTGCCGTGGAGACGGTGTTCGCCGCCTGGAGCGCGCTGCCTGGGCGGACCCCGGCCGGCGGCGGGGACGCGGCGAGTGCCGCGGCCGCCGCGGCGGGCGGTGCGCTCAGGCCAGGAGCGAGCGCCACTGCTCCATGACGCGGCTGGCGCGAAAGCGCGGATCGGGAGCGGTATGTGGTCGCTCGCCCCCGCGCCACGCGCGGATGCGCTCGAGGTACGCATCGAAGAGGCCGGCCATCGCGGCCAGGCGCGCGGGAGCGCGCCGCCATCGCGGCGACAGGCCGCCCACGGCGGCCTCGTAGAGCCGGTACGCGCGCGTCACCGGCAGCACCTGCTGCGCGTCGGCGACGATCTCCAGCGCCGCGCCGCAGTCGTGCGTGAGCACCGGCGTACCCAGGGCATGCGACTCGGCGAATACCAGGCCGAAGGTCTCGGGGATGACGAAGTTGGGGAAGAACGTGCACAGCGCGCTGCGCACCTCGGCGTGGATACGCGCCTGCGGCTGCGCGCCCAGTAACTCGACGCCTGGGACGCGCGCCGCGCGCTGCACCTTGTAGCCGGGATTGCCCACCACCAGACGCAGATCCGGCATGCGGCGCCTGAGGTGGCGGAAGGCGTCGAGGGTGAAGTTGAGGCCCTTGTTGGGAGAGGAGAAAAAGACGAGCTTGCGCTCATCGACCGGCGTGTCGTCGGGGGACAGCGCATCGTCCACCGGGTTATAGATGGTGAGCGCGCGCACCCGATCGACCACGCCGGCGGCAGACAGCGTCGCCTCGACCCCGGCGCGCTGCGAATCGGACACGCACACCGCGGTCACCGCCAGCTCGCGCAGCAGCGCCGTGGTGGAGGCGAACCAGCGTGCGCGCCTGGAACCGGGGTGCAGCCGATCGTGCAGCCACAGGTACACGCGTGCATCCGGGTAGCGCTCGCGCACCACGGGCAAAGCGCGGGAGTCGCGGTTGATGATGACTCTCGTGATGCCCGGCAGGACCTGCGGCCTGCGATAACGCTCCCAGTCCTCGCTGCGGTTGTGCTGGATGACGTAGGCGCCGAGCGCGTCGGCCACGCGCACCAGTGTCGCCTCGGTGCCGCCCAAGGCCTCGGTACGCAGGGTGCGCGTGTCGTACGGCTCCTGACACACCGGGTCATAGAACAGGACCGAGCTCATTTAGGTATTCTACGGGCTCTATGCGGCAGCGACGGTGAGGGGACGCGTGGCGAGTGTCAGCGGCTTATCGGCGTGCATCATCACGCTCAACGAAGCCGACCGCATCGAAGCCTGCCTGCGTTCCGTGAGCTTCTGCGACGAGATCGTCGTCGTCGATGCGCACTCCAGCGACGACACGCGCGCGCGCGCCGCCGCACTCGGGGCGCGCGTCATCGAGCGCGACTGGCCGGGCTACCGCTCGCAGAAGCAGTTCGCGGTAGATGCGGCGCATCATGACTGGGTGTTATGCGTCGACGCCGACGAGATGGTGAGCGCGCAGCTGCGCGGCGAGATCGAGGCCCTGCGCAGCCGTGGGTTTGCCGGGGCTGCCGGCTGGTCGGTGCCGCGCATCACGGATTACTTCGGGCGTTTCCTGCGTCACGGCAACGCCTATCCGGATCGCCTGGTGCGCCTCTTCGACCGGCGCTGCGGCGGCTGGAGCGGCTATGAGATCCACGAGAACACGCGCGTTGCGGGTCATGTGGGAAGACTGCGAGGCTATCTCGAGCACTACTCCTATCGGACTCTGAGTGATCACCAGGCGCGCATGCAGCGCTACGCGGACCTGATGGCGCAGGCGATGTACGAGCGCGGCCGCCGTTGCGGCCTGCTCCCGGTGCTGCTGAACCCGCAGTGGCGCTTCGTGCGCGGCTATCTGCTGCGGTTGGGATTTCTCGATGGCTGGCGCGGGTTGGTGTTCGCTCTCATCGAATCGAACTACGTGCGCCGCAAGTACCTCGGGCTATACATGCGCAGCCGGGGACTGCCCGGCTGACCAGACGGCCACCTTCTGCAGGCGCACCAGTGGATCGGTGAGCTCGAGGAGCTCGAGTTTGTCAGGCAGCGCGAGCGGCAGAATCTCCGCCCAGCGGTTACCTACCCAGCCCGCGTCTTCGTAGTGAGCCTCCACGTGCACATAGGCGCCGCCGAGCTTCGGCAGCACCTCGCGCAGCAGCTCGCCCAGGTGCTCCAGATCCTCGGGCAGTGCGCACGGCGCCTCTTCGGCCAGGTAGTCCACCTCGACCAGGTTCAGTCCGTCGCCCTGCTGCCAGCGCCTGCGGATGTGGAAGCGGCGCTCGCCCACGCAGGCAACCCCGAGCAGTCCGTCGGACAGAGTATCGAAGTCCACAAGCCGCGCGGTCGTGCCGATGGCGGCAACCTCCGACACCGCGCCCGCTTCGGTACCCTCGAGAATGAGGGCCACGCCGAACGGCGCACCGTCCTTGAGGCAGCGGCGCACCATGTCGAGATAGCGCGGCTCGAAGATGCGCAGGCTGAGCGGCCCGCCCGGGAACAGCACCGTGTCGAGCGGAAACAGCGGCAGGCTCGCGCCGTTCATGATCCGTCAGGCGTGCTTCGCAGCCCGGAGAGGAGCTTCCCATGCAGGCCGCCGAAGCCGCCGTTGCTCATGATGAGCACGTGATCCCCGGGGCGCGCGGCGCGCGCCAGCTCGCGCGCCAGCGCGTCGACGTCGCCGTTGGCGTGCGCGCGGCCGCCGAGGGCCGCCAGCACCGCGCCGGTGTCCCAGCCGAGGTCCGGCGGCGTATAGATCCAGATCTCGTCGGCGCCGGCGAGCGCGGGAGCGAGCGCATGCTGGTGCACGCCCATGCGCATGGTGTTAGAGCGCGGCTCGAGCACGGCGATGATCCTCGCGGCGCCGACACGGCGGCGCAAGCCGTCGAGCGTCATGGCGATGGCCGTCGGATGATGCGCGAAGTCATCGTAGACGTGCACGCCGTTGACCTCCCCGCGCAGCTGCATGCGCCGGGCGATGCCCCTGAACCCCTGCAGCGCCTCCAGCGCGAGGGGCACATCCACGCCGGCGTGGCGTGCGGCGGCGATGGCGGCGAGCGCGTTCTCCATGTTGTGCGCGCCGATCAGGGGCCACTGCACGGTGCCGCGCGGCCGCCCTGCCTCGAGCACCTCGAAGCGCGAATAGTCGGCGCCTCCCTGCGCCGGCCGTGCCGTCCACATGACTTCCGGGCGCGCGTCGCGCGCGAACCCTTCGAGCGGCGTCCAGCAACCCATCTGCAGGGTCTCCTTCAGGAGCGCGTCGGCGGCGTTCCAGATAATGCGCCCGCTGCCGGGCACGATGCGCACCAAGTGATGAAACTGGCGCTGGATCGCTCCGATGTCCGGATAGATGTCGGCGTGATCGTACTCGAGGTTGTTGAGGATCAGGGTGCGCGCACAGTAGTGCACGAACTTGGCGCGCTTGTCGAAGAACGCGGTGTCGTATTCGTCCGCCTCGATGACGAAGAACGGCGCCGCACCGAGGCGCGCGCTCACGCCGAAATTCTCCGGCACCCCGCCGATGAGAAACCCCGGCGCGAGCCCGGCGTGCTCGAGAATCCAGGCCAGGAGCGAGGCGGTCGTGGTCTTGCCATGGGTGCCGGCGACCGCGAGCACCCAGCGCTCCTTCAGCACCTCACGCGCCAGCCACTCCGGCCCCGAGGCATAGGGTAGCCCGCTATCGAGCAGCGCCTCGATCACCGGCTGACCGCGCGTCATGACATTGCCGACCAGCACCATGTCGGGGGCCGGGGTGAGCTGCGCGGCGTCGAAGCCCTCGGTCAGGTTTATGCCGAGCGCCTGGAGCTGCGTGCTCATCGGCGGATAGACGTTGCGGTCCGAGCCGGTGACGGTAAAGCCTGCGGCGCGCGCGATGGCGGCGATGCCCCCCATGAACGTGCCGCAGATGCCGAGGATGTGGACGTGCATGCGTGATGACTTCAGGGGTTGGCAGGTGGAAACAGCGTCAGCAGCAGCAGTTGGCCAGCGAATATCTGCAGGATCACGAGCGCCACGCTCGCCGTGCCCGACCACTCGAGCGCCGCCTTCACGACATGGCTGTTGGCCGCGATCAGCCACACGACCAGCAGCAGGCCCGCGCAGGCGATCGGCAGCTGCCAGGTCGCGCTTTCGCCGAAGCGCCGCATGAGCCACTCGGAAGCCACCAGCAGCGGTGACAACACCGCCTGAAATCCAAACACTGCGGTAGTGGTCTGCACGGTGCGCTCGGGGCGCCCGACGAGCCTGAGCAGCGCGACGTACCAGACGAGCGTGAACAGCGTGTCGACCAGCAGCTGCCCGGGCCAGCGCTTCACCGGCGGCAGCACGCTGCTCACCAGCACGTTCACGCACAGATACCCGAGCAGGGTGAGCGCCAGCAGCAGCGTCGACGCCGGCACGTCCTGCGGCCCCCGGCGCAGCAAGGCGATCTGCGTAAACAGCCGGATGAGCTCGCTCATGTCTTTCGATACCGGCGCGGGCCTCGCATAATGGGCAAGCCCGATTGTACAGATCAGCGACAGATCCCGTTTGCAACGCATCGTCACCACGGCCCCCGCACTTGCCGAGCTCGCCACACGCCTCGCCGCGAGTGCGCGCGTTGGCCTGGACACCGAATTCCTCCGTGAGCGCACCTATCGCGCGCAGCTGTGCCTCGTGCAACTCTCGAGCGCGGATGAGGCGCACTGCGTCGACCCGCTCGCGCTCCCCGATCTCGCACCCCTGGCCGCGGTGCTTGCCGCGCCTGGGGTGCTCAAGGTGATGCACGCCTCGCGCCAGGACATGGAAGTGCTGCTGCCGGCGGTGGGCCTGACGCGTCCGGTGTTTGACACCCAGATCGCCGCGAGCCTCACCGGGCTTCCGGCGCAGATCGGCTACGCGGAAGCGGTGCGCAGGCTCGTGGGGCGCGAGCTCGCCAAGTCCCACACGCGCACCGACTGGTCGCGCCGCCCGCTGTCGCCCGAGCAGATCGAATACGCGCTCGATGACGTGCGCTACCTGCTGCCGCTCGCAGATGAGCTGCAGGGGCAGCTCGCGCGCCTCGGCCGCCTCGGCTGGCTCGAGGAGGAGCTGATGGGCCTTGATGATGTGCGCCAGTTTACGATTGAGCCCGACAACGCCTGGCTGCGGCTCAAGGGGCTGCGCGACCTGGACCCGGCGCGCGAGCACCTGGCGCGCGCGCTGGCCGCCTGGCGCGAGCGCAGCGCGGTGGAGCACAACCGTCCGCGCGGCTGGATTCTCGATGACGCGGTGGTGCGCGAGATCGTGCTGCAGGTGCCGCGCACGCAGCAAGCGCTGGCGCAGATCGCAGGCATCCCCGCGGGGCTCGTAAAGCGCCGCGGCGAGGAGTTACTGGCCTGCGTGCGGGCAGCCGACGTTCCGGATCCGGCGCCTCCGCCACCCGGACGGCCGCGACCCGCTCCGGTGAAAGCCGCGCTGGTGAAGAAGCTGGGCGGCATCAGCCAGTCGGTGGCGCAGGAGTTGAACCTGGTTCCCGAGGTGCTCGCGACGCGGCGCGACCTCGAGCAGCTCGCCGAAGGGCGCCGCGACGGCGCGGTGCTGCGCGGCTGGCGCGGCGCGATCCTGGGGGAGCGGCTGCTCGGCGCGCTCTAACGGGACCGGTGCCCGCCACTCCCGGGCTTCGCGAAACGCTCAGCGCCGTTTGCTGCGGGCCGTGCGAGCGCGGCCGGCGACCCTCCCTCGGGGAGCCTTCGGGCGCGCAGCGCCACGCACTTTGCGCCGCGGCCCCTTGCGAGCCCCGACTGCCTGGCGGCTTGCCGCCTTGGCGCGCCGGCGTGCTGGTTTCGCGCGTACGGGTTTCCTGTCTTTTTGCGCCGCGCTCTTCGCGCGCTTCGGCCTGCGCAGCGCCGGCGCCCCCAGCGCCTGCGCCAGGCGCCGCG
>CATPBM010000121.1 GCA_955652625.1 uncultured Steroidobacteraceae bacterium | reverse complement strand
GTGCAGACGCCGCCGGTCCCGGCGCCCCCCGCCCAGGCGGTGAAGCCCGCAGCTCCCACACCGGGCGAGGCGCAGCCGTGAGCGCCGAATCGCATGGCCGCATGTTCCTCAGCGCGCTCGTGGCACTGATGCTCACGGCGCTGCCGCTGCCGCCGTGGCTCGATGTCGTGCGCCCGGGGTTCCTGGTGCTCATGGTGCTCTACTGGTCGGTGTACGCCCCGGGCACCGGCGGCATCGCGCTCGGATTCTTCGCCGGCCTCGCGCTCGATGTCTTCCAGGGGCCGGTGCTCGGGGAGCACGCGCTCGCGCTGGCGCTGGTCACCTACATCGCGGTGCTCGAGCACCAGAGAATCCGCTCCAAGCCGGCGATCCAGCAGGCGATGATCGTGTTCGCTGCGCTGATGGTCTACGAGGTCGTGCTGTTCATGATCGACGGCTGGACCGGGCATCCCGTCACCAGTTCCCTGCGCTGGATCCACACCGTGACCGGCGCACTCATCTGGCCGCCCGCGGCCGCCATACTCGCCTACAGTGCCGGCAGGCGCGCGTGAGGGAGCTATCCATGGCAAAAGGGTTCTGAGGGATTCCCAGCCATGCCGGCTGTGCGCATCAAGGATCACTGGCGGGAACAGCGCCTCTTCGATCAGCGGTCGCTCATCTGTGCGGCGATCATGGGGCTTGCCACGGTGGGGCTCATCGCGCGCCTGTTCGTGCTGCAGGTCTCGCACCACGGGTACTACTCGGAACTCTCGCAGGGCAACCGCGTGCGCACCGAGCCGATCCCGGCGGCGCGCGGCCTGATCCTCGATCGCAACGGCGAGGTCGTGGCGGGCAATCAGCCCGCCTACCAGCTGGAGCTGGTGCCGGAAGAGGTTCCGGACGTCGACAAGACTCTCGCCGCTCTCGTGCAGCTCAACCTCATCCGCGCCGAGGACGTCGATGAGATCGAGCGCACCATCGATTCGAGCCGCGTTTTCGACAGCGTGCCGATCCGGCTGCGCATGTCCGACGAGGACGTGGCACGCTTCGCGGTGCGGCGCTTCGAGTTTCCGGGCCTGGACATCAAGACGCGTCAGACGCGCTGGTACCCGAACGGCGACCTCGCCGTGCACGCGCTCGGCTACGTGGGCGCGATCAGCGAGCAGGACCTCAAGCACATCGACCGCGCCGCCTATGCCGGCACCTCCCTCATCGGCAAGCTGGGCGTCGAGAGTGCCTACGAGCACGAGCTGCACGGCCGCAACGGCTTTCGCGAGGTGCTGGTCAACGCGCGAGGACGCTCGGTGGAGCGCCAGGGCGCGCTGGTCTCCAACCTGCGCACCAAGGCTCCTGGCGCGGGCGATGACCTGCTGCTGACCATCGACCTGAAGGTCCAGCGCGTCGCGGAAAGTGCGCTCGCCGGCCACCGCGGCGCGGTGGTGGCGCTGGATCCCAACAACGGCGACGTGATCGCGCTCGTGAGCCTGCCGGGATTCGACCCCACCATGTTCGGCCGCGGCATCACGGCCGCCGAGTACGGCGTTCTGCAGAGCGACATCGACCATCCGCTGTTCAATCGCGCGCTGCGCGGCACCTATCCGCCCGGCTCGACCGTGAAGCCGGTGATCGCACTCGCGGGGCTCACCTATCACGTGGTCGATCCGCAGGCACACCGCTTCTGTGCCGGCTCGTTCCACCTGCCGGGCAGCTCGTTCATTTATCGCGAGTACCACAACGAGCATCACGGCGCCGTCGACCTCGACGATGCCATCGCGCGCTCGTGCGATGTGTACTTCTACGGGCTCGCCAATGAGATCGGGGTTGACCGGATCTCGGCGTTCATGGCGCCTTTCGGCTTTGGCAAGCCGACCGGCATCGACATCAGCGGGGAGAAAGCCGGGATTCTCCCCTCGCGCGAGTGGAAGCAGAAGGCGTTCTCGCGCCCCGCAGAGCGCGTGTGGTTCCCCGGCGAGACGGTGAGCTTCGGCATCGGCCAGGGCTACCTCACCGTGACGCCGCTCGAGCTGGCGCACTACGCCAGCGTCATCGCGACCCGCGGCAGGATCTGGAAACCACGCCTGGTGGCCGCCTACCGCGATCCGCGCACCGGACAGATGCGGCGCTTTGCGCCGGTGCCGGACGGCGAGGTGCACGGTGTCTCCCCCGAGGACTGGGAGCGCGTGGTGCACGGCATGATCGGGGTCACCCAGCGCGGCACCGCGGCCGCGATCGGCTTACACGCCCCGTACACCTTTGCCGGCAAGACCGGCACCGCCCAGGTGTTCACGGTCGCGCGCAACGAGAAGTACAACGCCAGCACGATCAGCGAGCGCTTGCGCGATCACTCCTGGTTCATCGCGTTTGCGCCAGCGGACGCGCCGCGCATTGCGCTGGCGGTGCTGGAGGAGAATGGCGGAGCGGGCGCGAGCGCTGCCGCGCCCATCGCGCGCAAGGTGCTGGACTCGTACCTGCTGGAAGCGGATGGCAAGGTCAAGCCGCCAACATGATCTACGAGGAAATCACTTCCGGCTCACGCACGCGCCGCACCCTCACGGGAGCGGCGCGCGTGCTGATGGAGCTGCGCATCGACGGCCCACTGGTGGTGGGCCTGTCGCTGATCGCCGCCTACGGGCTGCTCGTACTCTACAGCGCCTCCGGCCAGAGCATGCCCACCGTGCTGCGCACCGTGACGCGCCTGGTGCTTGGGGCCATCGGCATGCTGCTGCTGGCACGCATCAATCCCAACTTCCTGCGCCGCTCGACGCCGTGGCTGTACGCCGGCGGGTGCCTGCTGCTCCTCATCGTCGCGGCGATCGGTCACATCGGCCTGGGCGCGCAACGCTGGCTCAATCTCGGCCTGTTCCGCTTCCAGCCATCCGAGCTCATGAAGCTCGCCGTGCCGATGATGTGCGCCTGGTATCTGCACGAGCGCCCGCTCCCCCCGGGCTGGGTGTCGCTCGGGACTTTGAGCCTCGTGATCCTGCTGCCCGTGGGGCTCGTGGCCGTGCAGCCGGACCTCGGCACCGCGGCGCTGATCGCGATCGCGGGTGCCCTGGTCATCGTGCTCGCCGGCCTGCGGGTGCGGGTGATGCTCGGGCTGCTGCTGCTCGCGGCCGCCGCCGCCTGGTTCGGCTGGAGCTTCATGCACGATTACCAGCGCCGGCGCGTGCTCACGTTCCTCAACCCGCAGACCGACCCCCTCGGCGCCGGCTACCACATCATCCAGTCGCAGATCGCGATCGGCTCGGGCGGCGTGTTCGGCAAGGGCTGGATGAACGGCAGCCAGGCGCAGCTGGAATTCCTGCCCGAGCGCTCGACCGATTTCATTTTCGCAGTCATCGGCGAGGAGTTCGGGCTGCTCGGTCTGCTGCTGCTGCTGGTGCTGTACGTGTTCGTGGTGGGCCGCGCCATCTATCTTGCGACGCAGACTCAGGACACGTTCGCGCGCCTGCTCGCCGGCAGTCTCGCGCTCACCTTCTTCGTGTACGTGTTCATCAACGCCGGCATGGTCACGGGACTTCTGCCGGTGGTGGGTGTGCCGTTGCCTCTGGTGAGTTACGGCGGCAGTTCGGTCGTGACGCTGCTCGCCGGCTTCGGTATTCTCATGGCGCTGTATTCCCGCCGTAAGCTCATCGGGTCGTAGTTGAACCAGCACCATTTTTTCCTACTGGCCGCGCTCGCGTGTGCCGCGATCGGCGCGCAGCCGGCGGAGTCACCCGCCGCCGGCACGCACTTCGACCTGCAGCGCCCCGACATCGCCGCTTTCATCGAGGAGGTCGCGACTCACGACGGCTTGAGCCGCAAGGAAGTGCGCGCGCTGCTCAATGCCGCGCAGCCGCAACCGAAGATCATCGAGGCCGAGACACGCC
>CATPBM010000120.1 GCA_955652625.1 uncultured Steroidobacteraceae bacterium | reverse complement strand
CGCCACCACCGCCACCTGCGCCTGCGGGAACTGGCGCACCAGCCGACCCAGCAGCTCATCGGTGAGACTCGACTTGCCCGCCCCGCCGGTACCGGTGATGCCGATGACCGGCACCTTGCGCTGCGAGCGCGCCAGCGCGCGGCGGATCTGCTCCGCCTGCGCACCCGCGCCGTCGACCTCCGCCCCCTCGAGCACGGAGATCGTGCGCGCGATCAGGCCGTGATCGCGGGCGTTCAGCGGCCGAAACTCGTAAGCGGGCTTGCGCGCCGTGCTGAGGCGCGCAAACACGTCGTCAATCATGCCGGCGAGGCCCATGCGGCGGCCGTCCTCCGGCGTGTAGATTTTCTCCACACCGTGGCTCTCGAGCTGCGCGATTTCGTGCGGCGCGATGGTGCCGCCGCCGCCCACTATGATCCGCACGTGCCCGTAGCCGCGCTCGCGCAACATGTCGACCATGTAGGCAAAGTATTCGTTGTGCCCGCCCTGGTAGGAGCTGACCGCGATGGCGTCGGCGTCCTCGTCGATGGCAGCGCGCACGATATCCGCGACGCTGCGGTTGTGGCCAAGGTGCACCACCTCGGCGCCGCGCGCCTGCAGCAGGCGGCGGATCATATTGATGGCGGCATCGTGGCCGTCGAACAGCGAGGCCGCGGACACGAAGCGCAGCGGCGAGCGCGCCGGCGCCTGCTCGCTGCTGGGGACGGCCGCGCTACCCTTGAGACCGGCGTTCATCTGACCTGCCTTCCCGCCAGAGGCGCGTCCGGAGGTGGAAATCGGCCTCTTTACCCGTGAGTAAAATACCCTACCCCGTAGTATGATTCAGGCTGCAGTGGCCGGTCCAACGCGCACCGCACGCCCCTGCCACACGCCACGCCGCTATAATACTCCGTAACCCATGAACAACCGCCGTTCCAGCCCTGCCGCCGCGGCCAAGCAGCCCACGCCGAGCGCCTCGCCCTGGCGGGCCAGCCGCGAACGGGTACGCGACCGCGAGCTCAAGCGCGAAGCCGTCATCCGCGCCGCGGCCCGCGAGTTCAACCGCAGGGGCTATCACAACACTTCCCTGGATGACATCGCCGCACGGCTCGAGGTCACCAAGCCCACGGTGTACTACTACGTCACCAGCAAGGAACAACTGCTGTTCGAGTGTTTCGTGGCAGGGGTGGAGCAGATCCGCGCCGCGTTTCGCGACGTGCGCCAGCTGGCGGTTCCGGCCCGCGAGCGGCTGAATGCGGTGCTGCGTCATTACGGGGAGGCGGTGGCGTCGGAGTTCGGCTGGTGCATGGTGCGCGCCGAGGACCAGGACCTGTCGCCGGCGATGAGCCGGCACATCAAGAGCCTGAAATCCGAGATCGACCACGGGATCCGCCGCCTGATCCGCGAAGGGGTGCAGGACGGGTCGATCGGGCCGTGCGATGCGAAAATGACCGCTTTCGCACTCGCGGGCGCTCTCAACTGGATCGCGCACTGGTATCGTGAGGATCAGTCCCTGACGGGCGCGCAGATCGCCGAGGCGTTTGTCGCCATATTCGAGGGGGGCCTGCGTCCGCGCGGCAGCGCCTCCCGCTTGAGCGCCCGCGAGCGTACGCGGCGGCGGGCACGGGGTTCGCTGGCGCGCCGATAGATCAGCAGGAAACGAGGCCCATATGTCAGCTTCAGATGTAGTCATTGTGTCCGCCAAACGCACACCCATCGGGGCGTTCCTGGGTGCGCTCTCACCCCTCACCGCTGTGCAGCTCGGCAGCGCCGCCATCAAGGCCGCGCTCGAGAGCGCAGGCGTCAAAGGCGCCGACGTGCAGGAAGTCATCATCGGGTGCGTGCTGCCGGCGGGCCTCGGCCAGGCCCCGGCGCGCCAGGCGGCGCTCGACGCCGGCGTACCCTTGAGCGTCCCGGCCACCACCATTAACAAGATGTGTGGTTCGGGACTGAAGGCGGTGATGCTGGCCGCCGACCAGATCCGCTCCGGCACCGCCGACACGGTGCTCGCGGGGGGCATGGAGTCCATGAGCAACGCCCCCTACCTGCTGATGAAGGCGCGCAGCGGCTACCGCATGGGTCATGGCGAGATAATCGACCACATGCTGCGCGACGGCCTGCAGAGTCCCTTCGACGGCAAGGCCATGGGTGCCTTCGCGGACGCGACCGCCAGCAAATACAACTTCACCCGTGCGCAGCAGGATACGTTCGCCACCGAATCGGTGCGGCGCGCCATGCACTCGCTGCAGGCCGGGGAGTTCGACGCCGAGCTCACCCCCCTGACGGTCAAGAGCCGCAAGGGTGAGACGGTGATCGCGCGCGACGAGACCCCCGGCACCTGTGACGTGAGCAAAATTGCCACGATGAAGCCTGCGTTCAACAAGGACGGCACCGTCACCGCCGCAAGCTCCTCCTCCATAGCCGACGGAGCCGCAGCGCTCGTGCTCATGAACGCCCAGACGGCAGCGTCCAGAGGACTGAAGCCGCTCGCACGGGTGCTGGCCTACGCGAGCAACGCCCAGGAACCGGAATGGTTCACCACGGCCCCGGTCGGAGCGATCCGCAAGGTGCTCAAGCAGCTTGGCTGGAAGCCGCACGACGCGGACCTGTACGAGATCAACGAAGCTTTCGCCGTGGTCACCATGGCCGCCATGCGCGACGTCGACATCGATCACGCGCGCGTGAACGTCAGCGGCGGGGCCTGCGCGCTCGGTCATCCGATCGGAGCGACCGGCGCGCGTATCCTGACCACGCTGGTGCACGCGCTGCGCCGCCGCGGTGGCAAGCGCGGCATCGCCTCACTGTGCATCGGCGGAGGTGAGGCGGTGGCTCTCGCGATCGAGGTCATCTAGCCGCGGCGGCCTTAACGAGGGGGCAGATGAAGATCCAGGACGCACGCGCCGTGATCACCGGCGGCGCCTCCGGCCTTGGCAACGCGGTCGCACGCCACATCGCCGACCGCGGCGGCAAGGTTGTAATCCTCGACGTGCAGGAGGGACCCGGCCGAGCCGCGGCGGCGGCGCTGGGCGCGAATGCGCGCTTCCTGCGCTGCGACGTCACCTCCGAGGCTGAGGTGAACGCCGCCATGGACGGAGCGCAGTCGCATCTGCAGGGCCTGAACCTGTTGGTGAACTGCGCGGGAGTGATCGGTGCCGGGCGGGTGCTCGGCAAGAACGGTCCGATGGCGGGGGAGTTTTTCACCAAGGTGATCCACATCAACCTGATTGGCACCTTCCTGTGCGACAAGGCCGCCGCCGCCCTCATGCAGCACAACACTCCGGGTCCCGATGGGGAGCGGGGCCTGCTGATCCATACCTCATCGGTGGCCGCCTTCGAAGGTCAGATCGGCCAGGCCGCGTACGCTGCGACCAAGGCGGCGGTCGCCGGCATGACGCTGCCGATTGCGCGCGAGCTGGCGCGCTTCGGCATCCGTTGCGTGTCGATCGCCCCCGGTATCTTCCGTACGCCGATGATGGACGGCATGCCGCAGGAAGTGCAGGACTCCCTCGCAGCTCAGGTCCCGTTTCCCTCGCGGCTCGGCCGGCCGGAAGAGTTCGCCCAGCTGGTCGCGTGCGTGCTTGAGATTCCGATGCTGAACGGCGAGACCATCCGGCTGGATGGGGCGATCCGCATGCAGCCGAAATAGGCAACTCGTGGCTGAAGCGAGCAGCGCGACAGGGGCGATCGAGCGCGACGTCATGCAGTATGACGTCCTCGTCGTCGGCGCCGGCCCCGCGGGCCTGGCGTGCGCCATCCGTCTGAAGCAGCTTAACGCCGCCGCGAGCGTCTGCGTGCTGGAGAAGGCTTCCGCGGTCGGGGCCCATTCGCTCTCGGGCGCGGTGCTCGAACCTGGCCCCGTTGAGCAGCTACTGCCGGAATGGGCGAGCGAGTATCCCGGCATGAGAGTGCCCGCCGCCGAGGACGACTTCCGCATTCTCACGCGCGGCAGCTCCTTCAAGCCGGTGCCGGAGTGGCTCACGAGGCTGCTGCCGCGCTCGATGACTTACTCGACGCCGTTCAACAACCACGGCAACTACATCGTCTCCCTCGGACAGTTGACGGCCTGGCTCGCGCAAAAAGCCGAAGCGCTCGGCGTGGAAGTGTTTGCAGGCTTTGCCGCAGCGGCAGCGGCCTACGATGAGGCGGGCGGCGTCAAGGGCGTGCGCAT
>CATPBM010000119.1 GCA_955652625.1 uncultured Steroidobacteraceae bacterium | reverse complement strand
TACATAATCTGTGGGATCGGGGCGCTGCTCGCCAGCTACCTGCTGGCGGAGCGCGGGTTGCTGAGCGGCACGGTCGGGCTGCTCGGCCTGGTGTGTGTGGTCGGCGGGATCGTGGTGCTGCTGCGGCGGCGCGACTATCGCGCGCTGCGCTCGCAGTATTCCAACCAGGACTCCTCCCTCTCCGACGACGACAAGCGCTAGCCGGGACTCGGGGCGCGGGCGCCGCCCTCGGGCGCGTCGGCGTCCTCATCCGCCTGTTCGGCATCCGCCGCCGCAGTCCCCGTTCCCGGCACCGTGTCCGTGAAACTGCTGTTCTTGGTGCGGGCCGCCCGCTCATCCACATAGATGAGCTCGTGCTTGCCGACCAGCACCACGTCGCCGTCGTTCAGGTAGTGGCGGCGCACGCGGTTGGATTTCACGTAGATGCCGTTGGTGCTGTTCAGGTCCTCGATCACGCACGAGTGATCGGTTGTGATCACTTGGCAGTGGTGACGGCTGATGAAGCGGCTGTCGATCTGCACGTCGTTGTCGGGAGTGCGCCCGACGATCAGCCGTCCCGGCCGCAGCGGCACCTCGCGCACCGTGCGCCCGTCGGTGGCCACCAGCAGGTGGCCGAGGGAGGTGCGCGGCGCAGCGGCCGGCGCGCCCGGCTGCACGGCACCGGCAGCCGGCAGCACCATGGTATCCGCGCTGTGCCGGTGCGGGCGCGCGCTGTACTCCGCCCACTGCAGCTCCTGCACGGCGCTGGCGATATCCTCGCGCGTGACGACACCGCGATCGGAGGTGAAGGCGGACATCATGGCGGTGTCGCACAGTGTGTTGATCAGGCGCGGGACGCCACCGGAGTAGCGGAAAATGTCCGCGTAGGTGTCGGGCGTGAACAGCTCGCGGTCGCCGGCGCCCGCGACCTCCAGGCGGTGCTGGATGTAGCTGTGCGTTTCTGCCTCCGAAAGGGTCTGCAGGTGAAAGCGCAGCCGCACGCGCTGCGTCAGCTGCTCGAGCTCGGGTGCATCGAGCTTGTTGTTCAGCTCCGGCTGTCCGGCGAGGATGATGCGCAGCACCTTCTCCTTGGTGGTCTCGACACCCGACAGCATGCGGATCTCCTCCAGCACGCGCATGCTGAGGTTCTGCGCCTCATCGACGATGAGCAGCACCTTGCGGCCGGCGGCGTACTGCTCGATGAGGAAACCGTTGAGGGTGCTGATGAGCTCGCCTTTGCGCATCTTGAAGGGCGAGAAGCCGAACTGCACCAGCACCGTCTGCAGGAAGTCGTTCGCCGACATCTGCGTCTGGTTGATCTGGGCCACCACGACGTCCGCAGGCACTTCCTTGAGGAAGGACTCGATGAGGGTGGTTTTCCCCGAGCCGATCTCCCCGGTGATCACAACGAATCCGTCGGTGAACCAGATCGTCGATTCCATGTACGCCTTGGCCCGGGCGTGTTGTTTCGACAGGTACAGGAACTCCGGGTCCGGGCTTAAGCGGAACGGCAACTCCTTGAGTTTGAAAGGCGCCAGGTACATGGGTGTTGGCTCGCGAGCGATGTTACGGGAAGCGAACGCCGACGGCCAAATCCTTGAGCAGGCGCCGCGCACGGGCATCGCGCAGCGCCGCGCTCGGCTCGACCACCGTGCAGTGGCCGACCTTGCGCCCGGGGCGCGCCTGCTTGCCGTAGTCGTGCAGGTGCACCCCTTCCAGCGCCAGCAGCGTCCCGCGCGGCGGCAGCCGACCGATGAGGTTGATCATGGCGCTGTGGCCCAGCGGGCGGGTGGCGCCGAGCGGCAGGCCGAGAATGGCGCGCAGGTGATTCTCGAACTGACTGGTCGCAGCTCCCTCGATGGTCCAGTGCCCGGAGTTGTGCACGCGCGGCGCCATCTCGTTGGCGATCAGCCGCCCGCGGCGCACGAAGAACTCGATGGTGAGGATCCCGGTGTAGCGAAAGTGCCTGAGCACGCGCCTCAGGTAGCGCGCCGCCTGGCGCTGCCAGCGCGCCGGCCCGAAGGGCGCGCACGTGAGCCGCAGGACCCCCTGGCCGTGCACGTTGCCGCACAGCGGGTAGACGGCGATCTCGCCGCCGGCATTGCGCGCGCCGATGATCGACACCTCGCAGTCGAAGGCGATCCATTCCTCGTACAGCAGCGGTGCGCGACCGAGCTCGCGCCAGGCGCGCGCGGCGTCGGCCGCGGTGCGGATCACCGCCTGGCCCTTGCCGTCGTAGCCGAGCCGCCGGGTCTTGAGCACGCCCGGCACGCCGATGTCGGCGAGCGCGCGGGTGAGGTCTGCGCGCGAGCTCACGGCGCGCCAGCGCGTGGTGGGGATGCCCAGCCGCTCGAACAGGCGCTTCTCGGCGACGCGATCCTGGCCGGTGGCGAGCGCCGCGAGCGGCGGGCGGATGCGCCCCAGGTGGCGGCGCGCTACGGCGGCGAGTTCCGCCACCGGCACGTTCTCCCAGTCGAAGGTGACGACCTCGCAGGTGCGCACCAGCCGTGTCAGGAGCCCGCGGTCGGTGAAGGCGCCGTGCAGCAACGGCGCGACCTGGCCGGCGGGGGCGTCGCGCGCCGGGTCCAGACACAGAAAATCCAGGCCGAGCGGATACCCCGCCAAAGCGAGCATGCGGCCGAGCTGGCCGGCGCCCACGATGCCGACTGTCATGAGCGCGAAGGTACGCGCGGATCGGGATGGCCGAGGACGCCGGCGGTCTGGCGCTCGCGGAAGGCCTCGAGCGCGGTGGCGATGGCCGGGTGCTTGTTGGCGAGTATGGCGGCGGCGCACAGCGCCGCGTTGGTCGCGCCCGCGACGCCGATCGCGAACGTCGCCACCGGCACACCGGCGGGCATTTGCACGATCGACAGCAGCGAATCCATGCCGCCGAGGCTCTTCGACTGCACCGGCACACCGAGCACCGGCAGGCTCGTCTTCGCGGCCGTCATGCCGGGCAGATGGGCGGCGCCGCCCGCGCCGGCGATCAGGACCTCGAGTCCGCGTGCGCGGCTGCCGGCGGCGTATTCGAACAACAGGTCAGGCGTGCGGTGCGCCGACACGACACGCACCTCGTAAGGCACTGCCAGCTTGTCCAACATGTCGGCGGCGGCCTGCATGGTCTCCCAGTCGGAGGCGGAGCCCATGATGATGCCGACGAGCGGTTTCATCACGGCATTGTAGCGAACAATGTGCGCAAAGCGCGAAACAGCTCCCGGGAGGCCGCGCCGCCCCCGCCGGCGCAGCCGCGCTCGGCCCGGGCGGCGCCGATGCGTCGCGTCCATTCAACCTGATCGATGTCAGGATGCCAGCGCGCGAGCTCCGCAAGCGCCGGCGCCCCCTCGAGGATCAGCCGCTCGCGCCACGACTCTATGCGTTTGAAGCGCTCGGTCTCGCGCGCATCGAGGGCGCTGCGCGCGGCGAGCGCGGCGCGGATCGGCTCGGGGTCGATATCGCGCATCAGCTTGCCGATGTACTGGCGCTGGCGCGCGCCGCCGGCGCGGCTGCGGATGCTGCGGGCCGCGCGAATCGCCTCGCTGAGGATCTCCGGAAGCTCAAGCGCCGTGAGCTCCGCATCGCGCAGCCCCACCAGGGCCTCGCCCAGGTCCTGGGCGGCCTGCGCCGCGCGTTTGCGCGCGCTCTTGCTCGGGCGCTCTGCGCCCCCATCATCCCCGTTGTCATCTTGCGCTGATGCGCTCACTGGCGAAGGCTCCTCACGAAGCGGGCCGGTCGCTGCGGGTGAGCGTGCGGCGGCTGCTACAATTCAAGCTTAACCTGAGGGAACCGAATCACGCTCGATGGAAGCGTCCACCACAAGCGGGGCGACCCGCCAACTCACTGACGTGGCGGGTCTTGCGCTCGAGGAAGCACGCCGCCAGGGCGCCTCGCAGTGCGAAGCCGACGCCTCCGTGAGCCAGGGCCTGTCGGTGAGCGTGCGCCTGCGCGAGGTCGACACCATCGAGTACCAGCGCGACCGCGGCCTCGGAGTGACCGTGTATTTCGGCAAGCGCAAGGGCACGGCGAGCACCGCCGACCTCAGCGCGGCGGCGGTGCGTGAGACGGTCGCCAAGGCGTGCGCCATCGCGCGCTACACGTCCGAGGATCCCTACGCCGGACTCGCGGAGCCCGAGGCGCTGGCGCGCGACATCCCCGACCTGGATCTCGATCATGGCTGGGAGCTCACGCCCGAGCGCGCCATCGAGCTGGCGCGCGAATGCGAGTCCGCGGGGCTCGCGGTCGATGCACGCCTGAGCAACTCCGAAGGTGCCTCAGTCAACACTCAGCGCCACACCGGCATCTACGGCAACTCGCTCGGCTTTCTCGCCGGCTACTCCGCCACCAGCCATTCGGTCAGCTGCTCCCTCATCGCCCAGAGCGGCGAGGACATGCAGCGCGATTACTGGTACAGCGTCGCGCGCGATCCGGCGGACCTCGATCCAGTCGCGGACATTGGCCGCATTGCCGGGCAGCGTGCGCTGGCGCGCCTCGGCGCGCGGCGCCTGAGCACGCGCAAGGCCCCGGTCGCGTTCACCCCCGACATGGCGCGCGGCCTGTTCAGGTCCTTCATCGGTGCCGTCAGCGGCACGAGCCAGTACCGCAAGTCCTCCTTTCTGCTGAACGCGTCCGGCGAGCAGATTTTTCCAGGCTTCCTCGCCATGCAGGAGCGCCCCCATATCCTCAAAGGGCTCGCGAGCAGCCCCTTCGACCACGAAGGCGTCGCGACACGCGACCGCGACCTGGTGCGCGCGGGGGTGCTCGACGGTTACGTGCTCGGCAGCTACTCCGCCCGGCGGCTGGGGTTGGAGACCACCGGCAACGCCGGCGGCATTCACAACCTGCTGGTCACCAGCGCGCAGGGCGGGCTCGACGCGCAGGCATTCCTGAAGCGCCTCGGCACCGGCTTGCTGGTCACCGAGCTCATGGGCCAGGGTGTCAACGGGGTGACGGGCGACTACTCGCGCGGCGCGAGCGGCTTCTGGGTCGAGAACGGCGCCATCGCTTTTCCGGTGCACGAGGTCACGATCGCCGGAAACCTCAAACCGATGTATCGCGACATCGCCGCGCTCGGCAGCGACATCGATGCGCGCGGCGGTATCCGCGTAGGCTCAGTGCTGATCAACGAGATGACGATTGCCGGGGAGTGAGATGCAGCGCCGCCGGCCGCGGCGCCTCATCGACCAGGTCGCGTAGCGTGAGCTCACCGCAGAATTTGCGCCGCGCCTCGTCCACGCTCGCCAGCAGCCGGTCCACCGGCGGGATCGGCAGGTTGCGCGGCGCGACGTGACCGCTACGCTGGTTGCGGGCAATTTCCAGGATTTCGTGGACGCCGACGCGCCCGACGTCGCGCGCCGGCACCAGCTCGTCCTCGTCGGTCACGATCACAAGTCCCGCGCGCTCCAGGGCGCGGGCCATCTGCGCCACGGCGGCGCCCGGCAGCCCGAGCTCGGTGGCGAGGCGGTTCACCGTCCAGCGCCGGCCGCCGGCCACGTGCGTGCGACCCACGAAATACATGAGCTTCAGGGCGAGCTGCTCGAGCTCCACGCTCGAAAGGCGCAGCGGCTGCAGCCCGAGGCGCAGGTAGGCCGGGTTCTGCACGTAGAACGAGAGCTGCGCACCGGCGAGCAGGATGACCCAGCCGAAGTAGGTCCACAGGAGCGCGGCGACCACGAACGCGAAGCCCGCGTACACGACGGTGAGGCGCGTGGAATACACCACGAACGCGGTGAACATCTTGCCGACCGCCGCCCACAGGATCCCGGCCGCCAGCGCTCCGATGAGCGCGGCGCGCCACTGCACGCGGGTGTTGGGAATCATCATGTAGAGCGCGGTGAAGAACGTCGTGACCATGACGTACGGGGCTACAACGATGCCCGTGCCGCGCAGGCGCTGCAGCAGCGGCAGGCGCACCACCTCCTGCACCGACGCGCTGCTCAGGGCCGCATGCGAGAGGCCGATGAAGCCCACCAGCAGCACCGGTCCGGCTATCAGGAGCGTCATGTACTCGGCGAGCCGGCGCGCGAAGCTGCGCGGCTGCTCCACGTGCCACACGAAGTTGAAGCTGTCCTCGACTTTCTTGATGGTGCCTACCAGCGTCCAGGCGAGCAGTGCCAGCCCCACCGAGCCGACCACGCCGCTGCTGACGCGGCTCGCGAACTGGATGACGCGGTTGGTGAGCTCGGTGGCCGCATCGCCGCCGACCGGGCGGAAGAACTCGTAGACGATCGGTTGTATGTCGCGGTGGCCGCCGAAGATCTTGAGGATCGCGAAGCTGAAGGCCAGCAGCGGAATGAGCGAGAGGAGCGTGGTGTAGACGAGGCCCATGGCGCGCAGATTGATTTCCCCACGCGATAGGTCGCGCAGCACCGCGTACGGGTAGCGCAGGACGCGCAGGCTCGCCCCGAGCGCGCCGGCGCGCGCCGCCGCCGGCCCGAAGAAGCAGCGGTCGAGGAAGGCCCAGGTGCGCAGCCACATGTCTTAAGGATACAGTGCCGGCGCTCCCGGCGGTGTCACAATGACTTCGATATCAGCATTTGCGCAACGCATCGTCTGCCTGACCGAGGAGACGACCGAGACGCTGTATCTGCTCGGCGAGGACTGGAGGATCGTCGGCATCTCCGGTTTCACGGTGCGCCCGCCGCGGGCGCGGCGCGAGAAGCCGCGGGTGTCGGCATTCACCAGCGCGAACACCGAGCGCATCCTCGCGCTGCAACCTGATCTGGTGCTCGGTTTTTCCGACCTGCAGGCGGACATCGCCGCGCAGCTGGTGCGCGCCGGCCTGGAGGTGCACGTGTTCAACCACCGCAGCGTCGCCGACATCCTGCGCATGGTCCGTACGCTCGGCGGCATGATCGGCTGCGGGGAGCGGGCGCAGGCGCTCGCCGCTTCCCTCGAGGCGGGACTGGCCGCGGTGCGCGAGCGCGCCGCCCGCCTGCCACGGCGACCGCGCGTGTATTTCGAGGAATGGGACGAGCCGATGATCAGCGGCATCCGCTGGGTGGCGGAACTGATCCGCATTGCCGGTGGCGACGACGTATTCCCGGAACTTGCCGCACAGTCGCTGGCGCGTGCCCGCAT
>CATPBM010000118.1 GCA_955652625.1 uncultured Steroidobacteraceae bacterium | reverse complement strand
ATGAAGGGCGGCCCCACGGCCGCCCTTCTTCTTTGCTTGGGTACAATGCGTGCCAGGCCATGTTCCGACGCACCCCAGACACTGCGAATGCGCCCGCCGATGAGCGTGCAGGCTTCCTCCGGCGTCTGCGCAGCCGCCTGAACCGCGGTGACTCCTGGCTCACCTACGATCTCGGCGACCTCTTCAAGGGCCGCCAGATCGACGCCGCGATCCTGGAAGAGCTCGAGACGCGTCTCATCAGCGCCGACGTCGGGGTGGAAGCCACCGCGCGCATCCTCGGTGCGCTGCGCCAGCGCGTGGCGCGCAAGGAGCTCACCGACGTGCGCGCCCTGATCCAGGCGCTGCGCCAGAGCATCGTGGAAGTCCTTGCCCCCTGCGCCAGGCCGCTGCGCATCGACGGCGCGCATCGCCCGTTTGTGATTCTGGTGGTGGGCGTGAATGGCTCGGGCAAGACCACCACCATAGGCAAGCTCGCACGGCGCTGCGCGGCCGAGGGCCACAGTGTGCTGCTCGCCGCCGGGGATACCTTTCGCGCCGCCGCCATCGAGCAGCTCAAGGTCTGGGCCGAACGTTCGGGAGCGGCGTTCGCCGCGCAACTGCCGGGAGCGGACCCGGGTGCGGTGGTGTTCGATGCACTGCAGGCGGCGCGCGCGCGCGGCAGCGACGTCGTGCTCGCCGACACCGCCGGACGCCTGCACAGCCAGTCGCACCTGATGGAGGAGCTGAAGAAGGTCAAACGCGTCATCCAGCGCGTGGACGCGACGGCGCCCCACGAGGTGCTCCTGGTGCTGGATGCCAACCAGGGACAGAACGCGCTCGTCCAGGCGCAGCAGTTCCACCAGGCCGTCGGGGTGACCGGGCTCGTGCTCACCAAGCTCGACGGCAGCGCCAAGGGTGGCATCGTCATTGCCATCGCGCAGCAGCTCGCGATCCCGATCCGCTACCTCGGGATCGGCGAGGCACCTGAGGATTTCGGCGAATTCGACGCCGCGGCGTTCGCTGCGGCGCTCATCGAGGGCCCGCAGGACGCTGCCGCCGCAGGCCAGGCGGGCACGGCATGATCGTCTTCGAGCGCGCGAGCAAGCGTTACGCCAACGGACGCGAAGCGCTCACCAACGTCAGCTTCAACATCCACAACGGCGAGATGGTGTTCCTCACGGGCCGCTCCGGGGCCGGCAAGAGCACGGTGCTGAAGCTGATCGCACTGCTCGAGCGGCCGACGCGCGGCACCGTGCTCGTGAACGGCCGCAACACACAGACCCTCAAGCGCCGGCACATCGCCGCCTTCCGGCGCCGCATCGGCGTGGTGTTCCAGGATCACAAGCTGCTCGCGGATCGGCCGGTTTACGACAACGTCGCGCTGCCTCTCGCGGTAGCGGGGACCCCGCTCAAGGAAATCGACAAGCGCGTGCGCGCCGCCCTGGACCAGGTGGGACTGCTCGGCAGGGAACGCTCCCTGCCGCTGGAGCTGTCGGTGGGGGAGCAGCAGCGCGTCGGCATCGCGCGCGCCGTGGTGAGCAAGCCACCGCTGCTCATCGCCGATGAGCCCACCGGCAATCTCGACCCGGATCTGTCGCTGGAGGTGATGCGCCTGTTCAGGCGTTTCCAGGACGTCGGAGTCACGGTGGTGATCGCCACCCATGACCATCACCTGGTGCGCGAATTCGGCCAGCGGGTGATCGTGCTCGAGAACGGACAGGTGCACGGGGATGCGGGCGATGCCCTGCCGAGCGTCGTGGCGAGGCGATGAGCGTCGGCGTTGCGAGCGGGCGCCACCTGCAAGCCCTGCTGGGCTCCCTCGGCAGGCTCGCGCGCAGCCCCCTGGCGAGTTTTCTCACCCTGCTGGTGATCGCGCTGGCGCTGGCCCTGCCTATGAGCCTGCGCCTGTTCGTGACCAATGCGCAGGCCGCCACCGGAAATTTCGCCAACGCGATCGACGTGTCGGTGTACCTGAAGACGGACGTGCCGCTTGCGAAGGCCCGGCAGCTCGCGCAGGCCGCGCAGGAGCGGCGCGATGTGGCAGCGGTTGCGCTGATCCCTGCTGACAAGGGGCTCGAGGACTTCCGCGCCTATTCAGGCTTTGGGGACGCGCTGCAGGCACTGAAAGACAACCCGCTGCCGCACGTGCTGCACGTGCGCCCGCGCGCCGAGGCAGCTTCTGCGGCGGCCCTCGACTCGCTGCGCGCCTATTTCGCCGCCTGGCCCGAGGTCGACTCGGTGCAGGTCGACTCGGACTGGGTCATGCGCTTCAACGCGATACTCGAAGTGCTGCGCAGGCTCCTGCTGATCGCCGCGGCGCTGCTCGGCATTGGCGTGGTGGCGGTCATCGGCAACACCGTGCGCCTGGAGATCCTGGCGCGGCGCGCCGAGATCGAGGTGACCAAGCTGGTCGGCGGTTCGAACGCCTTCGTGCGCCGCCCGTTCCTGTACGCCGGGGTGCTGTACGGACTGGGTGGGGCGCTGCTGGCGTGGGGAATCGTGGCCCTCGCTATCGCGCTGCTCGGGGAGCCGGTGGCGACGCTGGCGCGCCTGTACGGCAGCCGCTACGTGCTGTACGGCCCCTCGCCGCAGGACATCGGGATCTTACTCGGCGCCGGCGCGCTGCTCGGCTGGCTCGGGGCGTGGATCTCGGCCGCGCGGCACCTGCGCAGCATCGAACCGCGCGCCTGAGGCCTGCAGCTCGTCGCGGGCGCGGAAGTGGCGCTTGCGAGCAGCGTCGCCTCCATCCACTTGCGGATGCGGCGCGCGTCGGCGACGCGGCTGCGTTTGCCGAAGGAATTCAGCAGCACGATCACGACGGTACGGTCCTCGATCACTGTCTGCATCACCAGGCAGCGGCCCGCCTGGGAGATGTAGCCGGTCTTCTGCACCTCGATCTTCCAGTCCGGCCTCGTGACCAGGGAGTCGGTGTTGCCGAAGCGCAGCATGCGCCGTCCCACCTGCACCATGTAAGCGTTGTCGGTGGAGTACTCGCGGATGGCGGGGACCTTCGCCGCGGCCATCACGAGCTTGGAGAGATCTTCGGGGCTGGCGACGTTCTCGTCGGAAAGCCCGGTCGGCTCCACGAAGTGCGCGCTCGCCATGCCGAGCTCGCGGGCCTTGGCGTTCATGGCAGCAACACAGGCGGCGATTCCGCCCGGGTAGTTGCGCCCGAGGGCGTGGGCGGCCCGATTCTCGGAGGCCATCAGGGCGAGGTGCAGCAGATCGCCGCGGGTCAGGGGGGTGCCGGGCGCGAGCCGCGAAACCGCGCCTTTGCCGCCACTGCGCCGATCCTCCGCGGTGACGGTGAGCATCTCATCCAGGGATTGCCCGGCGTCCATGACCACGAGGGCGGTCATGAGCTTGGTGATCGAAGCGATGGGGAGGGCTACGCCGGAGTGGCGCGAATACAGCACCGAGGAGTGAGTGGTGTCCAGCACCAGGGCCGCGCTCGAGCGCAGGGCGGGCTCGGCGAGTGAGGCGCGGTTGGCGTACTTGAGGTGCGCCCGTACCACCCTCCCGTGAGAAACGGCGGCTTGCGAGACTGACGTGACGAGGAGCAGGCAGGCAACTGCCGTCATCCTCAAACAGCGACGCTGATTCATCGAAAGCTGCGCCTCGCCCCCCGGTTTTTTCATGAGTCTATCTGAGCATTCCTTATGTCATGCGTGCGTGACGGACTCTTGAGTTTTCACGCACCTTACGCGACGACTCATCGTCCAACAAGTCATATCTGCACGCACACGGACATAACACGTGGCGCGCGTGACGCATTCCTCTATCCGGTTAGCGCGGCCACAGCCATCCGAACGTGCCCGCGGTGAGGCCGGCATAAATCAGCCCGTCGAAAGCCGCCTTCAGAGTCAGGCTCCAGGAGCGCCGGTACCAGATGGACAGCTCGCACAGCGCAAGCGCGTAGGCCATGAACGCCACCGTGCCGGCGACCTTGAACACCCGCGGGTAGGGCGTGCCGATCGGGAGCGTGCGGCAGGTGACCAGGGCCACGAAGACACTCACCACGATCAGGAACAGGAACCACTGCGTGAGGCTCCTGTTCATGTTGATCAGGCCGTTGGGCATGACGGTCATCACCGCCACCGGGCCCTGTCTGAGTTTCTCCTTGAACTCCGGTGTCTTCATCTCTGTCATCCCGGAGGCACGCGGGATGAAGTAGTCCCCGGGTGGAATGGCGAGCGGCCGCAGGGCATCGAGCACCTCAGCTTCCCGCGGCATCTTCGGGAAGTCGCTCTTGTGCCAGAGCGGGGTCATGTGGATCACCGAGCTCGCCACAAACACGATCAGCGCCGACAGCAGGATCGGCAGCCACAGTGCAAGCAGACTGGTCATGAGATCCCCCCCGGTTCTTATGTTTTGCGCCCCGGCGGCAGCAACCCCGGGAGGCGCCCGGCACTCTACGCCCAAATCTCGCGGCAGTTAACTCACGCGGCCCTCAGGGGGTTGCTCTAGTGGTAGCTCTGCCCGGGCCGCACCTTGCCGCGGAAGGTGCGGTACACGAACACCGTGTAGCCGAGGATCATCGGGATCAGCACCGCCATCCCCGAGAGGATGAATCCCTGGGAGCTCGGCGCGGCCGCGGCCTGCCATACGGTGATAGAGGGGGGAACGAGATACGGGATGGTGGAGATCACGAGCCCGATGAAGGCCACGAGAAACAGGCCCACGGCGCTGTAGAAGGCTAACGTCGGGTGGCGCCCTGTCAGTCCCCGCCAGCAGCTCACAGCCAGCACCGCGGTTACCAGCGGCACGGGCGAGAAGTACAAGAGGTTCGGCCAGCTGAACCAGCGCTGCGCCACGCGGTGAAACTCAAGAGGAGTCCACACGCTCACCAGCAGGATGAAAAAGAGCAGCGCGGCGAGCAGCGGCTGCGCCAGCCGTCGCGCGCGTTGCTCGGCCTCTGCCGTGGTCGTCATGACCAGCCAGCAGGCGCCGATCAGCGCATAGCCCACGGTGAGCCCGCACCCGCACATGAGGCTGAAGGCGCTCAGCCAGCTGAATACATGGCCCGCGAACTGATCGCCCGCGACGGGGATGCCGTGCAGAATACCCCCCAGAATCAGGCCCTGGGCGAACGCGGCGGCGGTGGAGCCACCCGCAAATGCGATGTCCCAGCGCCGATGGCGCGGTTTCGCCAGCCAGCGGAATTCGAACGCCACCCCACGGAACACCAGTGCGAGCAGCATAAGGATCACCGGCACGTACAGCGCCGGCATGATCACCCCGTACGCGAGGGGGAAGGCGACGAACAACGCCGTGCCGCCCAGAACCAGCCAGGTCTCGTTGCCGTCCCAGAACGGCGCCACCGAGTTCATCATCTGATCGCGCAGCGTCTCGGACGGGAAATATGGGAACAGGATGCCAATGCCGAGATCGAAGCCATCGAGTACCACGTACATGGCGAGCGCGAGCGCGATGACCGCCGCGCTCACAACGGGCAGCCAGTAAGCGGCGCCGGAAAGGCCGGCCGGATTCATGCACGCGGCTCCCCGGGCGACTCATCCTCCTGGTGCGGAGCCCCAAGCGACAGGGGCCTGCTGGCCAACCCCCCGGGCAGAGTCGGCGTCTTCAGGATCGCGGCTTTCGGCCCGCGATCGATGAGCCGGTAAATGTAGCGGATGCCCATCGAGAACACCGCGAAGTAGACAATCAAGAACAGCGCGAGCGAGGTCGCCACGGTCGCGGCGCTCACCGGCGAGACGGCGTCTGCGGTGCGCAGAATCCCATAGACAATGTAAGGCTGCCGGCCGGTCTCGGTGGTGAGCCACCCGGCGAGGATGGCGATGAAGCCGAGCGGCCAGGCCCAGGAGGCCACGAGCAGATACCAGCGCGTCCCGAACAGGCGTCCGCGCCACCACAGCCACGCGCCCGTCAGCCCCAGGGCGATGAGGATCGTGCCGATGCCCACCATCAGGCGAAAGGCGAAGAACAGCGGCGCCACCGGCGGGCGCCGGTCGCGCGGAAAGTCCTTGAGCCCCGGCACGCGCCCATCCCACTCGTGCGTGAGTATCAGGCTCCCAAGATGCGGGACGGCGAGCTGCGCGCGATTGCCTTCGCGCCTCTCGTCCGGCCAGGCGAACAGCACGAACGCCGCCGGACCGTCGTCGTCCCAGTGCGCTTCGATGGCAGCGATCTTCGCCGGCTCGTACTTGAGCGTATTGAGTCCGTGCTGGTCCCCGAGCAGCAGCTGCAGGGGGCCGAGGATCGCCACCATGCCCACGCCCATACGCATCATGGTGCGCGCTTCGGTTTCGAACTTCCGCTGCAGCAGGTAGCGCGCGCCTACCGCGAGCACCACGACCGACACCGTCAGGTAGGCCGCGCACATCATGTGGGCGAAACGGTACGGGAAGCTGGGATTGAAAATGACCCGCAGCCAGTCGGTTGGGTAAGCGATCCCGCCGTGCAGCTCGTAACCGCTCGGGGTATGCATCCAGCTGTTGGCCGACAGAATCCAAAAGCCCGACATTGCCGTGCCTGCGGCGACGAGAATGGCAGATGTCACGTGCAGCCAGGGGGGCACCCGCTGCCACCCAAAGAGCATCACCCCGAGAAACGTCGCTTCCAGAAAGAACGCGGTCAGCACTTCGTAGCCGACCAGCGGTCCAATGACATTACCCGCGACGAGCGAGAAGCGGCTCCAGTTGGTGCCGAACTCGTACGACAGCGGGACACCCGATACCACACCCATCGCGAAGGCCACGGCGAAGATGCGGGTCCAGAAGCGCGCGAGCGTGTGGAAGTGCTCAGCGCGAGTGCGGCGCCACCTCACCAGCAGCGTCGCGATGAACGCGGACACGCCGATGCTGAAGGCCGGGAAAATGATGTGGAAGCTGATGGTGAAGGCAAATTGCAGCCGCGACAGCATCAGGGCGTGAGCGTCCATACCCCTAGATTCTGGCACCCCAATCGGGACTAAGGGCAGCCCCCTCCGAAGGGGGATTGCGGGGGGCCGGGACGCGCGTAAGCTATTGTTTCGACGGCCCTAAGGGCGGCCTCCGGACGGAACTTCCGAGACACTTAGCACTCTAATCCCCCGACTGCTAATATGCCCACCCAACCGACTGGAGATTTCATGACTGCAGGTACCGCATTGGTTGCCCGCACGGCCGATCAGGCATTAGCTGGTCCGCTCGGGAGTCTGGATGCCTACCTCGAGCGGGTCAGCCGCATTCCGGTTCTCACGCGCGAGCAAGAGCGCGCGCTCGCTGAACGTTTCCGCTCCAACGAGGATCTGGCAGCCGCGCGGGAGCTGGTGCTCGCGCACCTGCGCTTCGTGGTGCACATCGCGCGTGGCTACAGCGGATACGGTCTGCCCATCGGGGATCTGATTCAGGAAGGCAACGTCGGCCTTATGAAGGCCGTGAAGCGCTTCGATCCGACTATGAACGTGCGGCTGGTGTCCTTTGCCGTGCACTGGATCCGCGCCGAAATACACGAGTACGTGCTGCGCAACTGGCGGCTGGTGAAAGTCGCCACCACCAAGGCGCAGCGCAAGCTGTTCTTCAATCTGCGCCGCCTGAAAAAGAACCTCGCCTGGCTCTCAGTGGAAGAGACCGCGGCCGTGGCGCATGACCTGGGCGTCACGCCGGCCGAAGTGACCGAAATGGAAAAGCGCCTCGCGGCGCGCGACATGTCCTTTGATCCGGCGCCGGAAGCCGACGACGACGAGATCTACAGCCCCGCGGCGTACCTGCCGGCGCCCGATGCCGATCCCGCCGAGCAGGTGGAACATGCCGAGAGCGCGGATGATTCCGGGGACCGCCTGCGCGGTGCGCTCAATCGCCTGGATGCCCGCAGCCGTGAGATCGTGCAACGCCGCTGGATGTCGGAGGACAAGGCGACGCTTCACGAGCTCGCCGGCCAGTACGGCGTCTCCGCCGAGCGCATCCGCCAGATCGAGTCGAGCGCGCTCGGGAAGCTGCGTGGGATGATGGCCGCCGCTTAGGTTCCTTGCAGCCCCCGCAGCCCCTGCGCTAGCGTGTCGCGCATGCGTACCGTGACCGACTGGCTCAGCGAATACGGCGCGAGCCATCAGCATCCGACCAACAAGCTCCTGCACTGGATCTGCGTGCCGCCGATCGTGCTGGCGGTCATGGGCTCGCTGTGCTCCATACCGGTGCCGGCGGCATTTGCCGCCCTCTCGCCGTGGCTCAACTGGGCGACGCTCCTCGCCGCCGCCGCGCTCGTCTACTACCTGGTGCTGTCGCCGGCGCTCGCCGCCGGCGTGTTGGTCGCTTTCACCGTGCTGCTCCTGATCACGCAGGGGCTGGCCCGCCTGCCGTGGCCGTTATGGCTGACGTCCCTGGTCATGTTCGTAGTCGCGTGGATCGGCCAATTCGCCGGCCACGCCGTGGAGGGCAGGCGCCCCTCCTTCCTCAAGGACCTGCAGTTCCTGCTCATCGGCCCGCTGTGGCTGCTCGCGGCGGCCTATCGCACTTTCCGCGTTCCGTATTAGTCGACGGCGCTGGCTTGCGCGGCCGCACGCACGGCGGCCGTGACCTTCTCGTGAAGCTCCTTGTCGAGCGGGTCGGGCACCAGCTCATCCGCGCGCGCGGCTCCGGCAATGGCGTTCGCGGCCGCCATGAGCATGGCGTCTGAAAAGCAGCGGGCGCGCGCTGCCAGCGCCCCCTTGAAGAGTCCCGGAAATGCCAGCACGTTGTTGATGCCCTTACCGTCGGCGGCGAACGCCGCGCCCTGCTCGCGTGCCACCAGCGGCTCGATCTCCGCATCCGGGTTGGACAACGCCAGGATGACCTGACCCTTCCTCACCCATTGCGGCCTGATGAGCCCCTTGACGCCGGTGGTCGCAATCACGATGTCCGCGCGCTGCATGAGCGCCTCGAGCTCCACGCCCTGCCCGCCCGAGGCCACGAGCCGCGCCACGGCGCCGGCATTGAGGTCGGTACCGAGCACGTGCTGCACGCCATAGGCGCGCAGCAGGCGCACGATGCCGGTACCCGCAGCTCCCAGGCCGATCTGGCCGACGACGCTCGCGGTGAGCTCAACACCTGACTGGCGCGCCGCATTGATCAGGGCGGCGAGCGCGACCACCGCCGTGCCGTGCTGATCGTCGTGCAGCACCGGCTTTTGCAGCCGCACGCGCAGCACCTGCTCGATCTCGAAGCATTCCGGAGCTGCGAAGTCCTCGAGCTGAATGGCCCCGAAAGAGCTCGCGATCCCGGTGACGATGTCGACCACGCGTGCCGGCTGCGTCTCCTCGATGAGTATCGGCACGCCATTGATGCCGACCAGGTCGGCGAACAACGCCGCCTTGCCCTCCATCACGGGCAGCCCCGCCAGCGCGCCGATGTTGCCAAGCCCCAGGACTGCGGTGCCGTTGGTGACGATGGCAACCGTGCTGCCGAGCGCCGTGAAATCGTACGCGGCCTGCGGGTCCTTCTGGATGGCGAGGCACACGCGCGCCACGCCCGGGGTGTACACATCGCGCAGCACCTGCCGCGTGTCGATCGGCAGGCTCGACACCGTGCGGATCTTGCCGCCGCGATGGCGATTGAATACGCGATCGGACTTGCCGACGAAGCGCGCGGTGGGCAGCTGCCCGATGCGCTCGTAGAGGGAGCGGTCCGCTTCCTCATCCATCTCGAGCGTGATCTCCCAGAGCGTGCGGCCCTGGTCGCGCCGCAGCGCGGTGAGATGCTCGATGGCTAGCCCCGCATCGGCGATGACCTGCAGCACCTTCGCGAGGCTTCCCGGCTGGTGGACGGTCTCGACGAGGATGATTTCGGGGATTTTCATGCCAAAAGGGTGCACCAAGGAGGCGCGGATGTCACCGCCGCCGGATACCCGTTATCATGCGCGCCCCGCGTCGGGGAGCGCCTTTTTCAGGAGATTGCCGTGGCCCCAGCCGCCGCTACCACCGACCCAGCCGCGCAGGCTGCCGGCGCCGCGATCGACCCACTCGACCTTTATGCAGTGCGCGCAGCACTCAGCGACGAAGAGCGCCTGGTACAGGAGTCGGTCGCGCGCCTGGTCGATGGCGAGGTGCTGCCGATCATCCAGCGCTGCTTCGAGGAGCACCGCTTCCCGAAGGAACTGATCCCCAAGCTCGCCGCCCTCGGGCTCCTCGGCTCCTCGATCCGGGGTTATGACTGCGCCGGCCTCAACGCTATCTGCTACGGGCTCATTTGCCAGGAGCTCGAGCGCGGGGACTCCGGCATCCGCAGCTTCGTGTCGGTGCAGTCCTCGCTGTGCATGTACCCGATCTATGCCTTCGGATCCGAGGAGCAGAAGCAGCAGTACCTGCCCCGCATGGCGCACGGAGAGCTCATCGGCTGCTTCGGTCTCACCGAACCGCACGGCGGCTCCGATCCCGCCAACATGAAGACCCACGCCAGAAAGCGCGGTAAGGACTGGGTGCTGAACGGCTCGAAGATGTGGATCACCAACGGCGCGATCGCCGACCTCGCGGTGGTGTGGGCCATGACGCCCGAGGGCGTGCGCGGGTTCCTCGTCGAGAAGGGCACGGCGGGCTTCTCGGCTCCCGAGATCCAGCACAAGTTCTCGCTGCGTGCCTCCGTTACCGCGGGGCTGTTCTTCGACAACGTGGTGGTGCCCGAGAGCCAGGTTCTGCCTGGCGTGGTCGGTCTCACAGGACCGCTGTCGTGTCTCACCCAGGCGCGCTACGGCATCTGCTGGGGAGTGATCGGCGCGGCGCAGGCCTGCCTGAGACAGCTGCTCGACTACACCGCCACGCGCATGCTCTTCGGCCGGCCGCTTGCCGCCAACCAGGCGATCCAGCTGCGCCTCGCCGATATGGCACGACGCATCACCAGCGCGCAGCTGCTCGCGCTGCAGCTCGGGCGACTGAAGGACGCGGGCAGCATGCAGCCGGCGCACGTGTCGCTTGCCAAGTGGAACAACTGCCGCATGGCGCTCGACATTGCCCGCGACTGCCGCGACATGCTCGGCGGCGCCGGTATCAGCGCCGAGTACGCCCCCATCCGGCACATGCTCAATCTCGAGAGCGTCATCACCTACGAGGGCACCGAGACCATTCACCAGCTCACCATCGGGCGCGAGCTGACCGGGCTCAGCGCATTCTGAAGAGCTCGCCCGCCGGGTGCCTGAGGCGGTGCGGCTGCGCCTACTTCAGGTTCATCGCTGCCGGGTGCAGCAGGTAGCACAGCACCGCGATGATGATCAGGTAGGCGAGCAGGATGAACGTCCAGCCCATGTTGTGGCGGATGACATCGCCTTCCTTGCGCACGAACTTGCTGGTCGAAACGCCAACGCTCGCAGTCTGCGGCGCAATCGGCTTGCCGATCTCCGCCCCGACGGAGTTGAGCGACGGCAGGAGCAGCGGCGGCATGCCGAGCTGCATGCCGACGAGTGCCTGGAACTTGCCGAACATGGCGTTGGTCGAAGTGTTCGAGCCTGACAGCGCGACGCCGATGAAGCCGAGTATCGGCGCGACGATGATGAAGGCGGTACCCATGCTGGCGAAGCCCTTGGCGAGCGAGGCCGCCATGCCGGAGTAGTTGAAGACGTACGCCAGCCCGAAGATGAAGACGCCTACCAGCAACGCGCCCCACATCTGGTGGAAGGTACGGCGGAATATCTCACCGAGCTGAGAGCCCTTCAGCTTGCCCATCCCCAGCAGCAGGAGCGCCACGATGACAAATGACACCAGGATCGCGCTGCCGCCGATGTAAGGGGCAAAGTTGAATGCCACCGTGACGCTCGGCTTGGCGGCCGTGCAGGTGCTCGCGAGCGCCGAGCAGCCGACTGCCTGCGCCTTGAACCAGCTCACTTTCGGCAAGGGCGACCACGGACCGGTCCAGGCCGCCACGACTATCAGCAGCACGGCGAACGGCATCCACGCCTGCAGCACCCCGGCGGGGCTCAGACCGTGTCCCTGGGTCTTGTTTGCCGCGGCGGCAGCGGCATCGACCGGCGCCCCGCCATAGCCGAGGAGGGTCTTCGGCTGCCATACCTTGAGCAACAGCAGCAATGCGATGAAGCAGACGATCGAGCCGGTGATGTCGGGCAGATACGGCCCGAGATATACGGCAACCGGGTACTGACCCAGTATGTAGCCGAGGGAGCCGACCACTGCGAGCGGCCAGCCGCCCTTCATCCCCTCCTTGCCCGAGACCAGATACAACAGTACCCATGGCGGCAGGAGCGCCAGCACCGCGACCACGGTGCCGACCGAGCCTGACAGTGCCAGCAGCGGATAGCCGGTCACGGCGGCGAGCGCGATGATCGGCGCGCCGAGCGCGCCGTAGGAGACCGGCGCGTTGTTGGCGATCGCCGCGACGCGGATCGCGTTGATGTCGGAAATGCCGAGCGAGATCAGGATCGGCGCCACCACCGCCCACGGATAGCCGAATCCGACCAGGCCCTCCAGCAGCGCCCCGAACGCCCAGGCGAACAGCATGGTCTGCACCCGCACGTCCCCGCCGCCCTGTGCGATAAGCCAGCGGCGGAAGTTCTCGAACATGCCGCTCACGGAGAGGGTGTTGAACAGCACCATGCCCCAGAACGTAATCCAGTCGACGTTCCACACCCCCGTGGCGGCCCCGTACGCGTAGGCGCGGGAACCCATGTCGAGGGGCATTTTCCATATCCACACAGCGAGCAGGAACGTGACGATCGAGCCGAGCAGCGTCGCCAGCCAGGCCGGCAAGCGGAATACCGCCAGCAGCACCAGCAGGAAGACGACCGGGATCAGCGCCACCAGACAGGTGAGCGTCAGGTTGTCGAGCGGGTCGATCACTTGCGTGAACATGATTACTCCCTCGCTGTGCGGCGCCGGCGCCGGCGTGCGATGGACATCGCCGCGTTTGATTCTTCTCGCGACAACCTAGCACGGCTGCCGGGCTTACCTCAACGGTTGCAGTCGCTTCGGCACGGGGGGCGCCGTTGGCGCCCCCCGCGCCAACAGCGTGCAGGTTCAGAGCCAGACGATGCCGAGCGCCAGCAGGGCAAGCAATGCGAGCCAGTTGCTCAGCGCGTCGCGCTCCTTCGTGTGGTAACGCGCTGATGGCCGCTGCGAAGTCATGAGGCTCTCCCGTTACGATGTGGACGGGACAGATTCTCGGCGCGGCGGGCGCCCGGCCCGGGGCACCAAGGTGACGGGGCGCCGAACAATTGTGGCGCAATGTGGCGGCGCGGGCGCTTTCACCTCGCGCGGGCAGCCTGTAGCCTTGAGTTCCCATGAAGCGTCTCATCGCCATTGTCGAGGACGAAGCGGCGATTCGCGACAACTACGCCGCCGCCTTCGCTCGCGAGGGGTACGCGGTGCGCTGCTACGCCAACCGTGCGCAGGCCATGGCGGCATTCGCCGCGCGCCTGCCGGACCTGGCGGTCATCGACATTTCTCTCGAGGACGAACCGGAAGGCGGCTTCGAGCTGTGCCGGCAGTTGCGCGCCCTGTCCGCGGAGTTGCCGATCATCTTTCTGACGGCGCGCGACAGCGAGCTCGACGCCGTGTCGGCACTGCGTCTCGGGGCGGACGATTTCCTCACCAAGGACCTGAGCCTAGCGCACCTGAGCGCGCGCGTGAATGCGCTCTTTCGCCGCGTAGAGGCGCTGCGTAAGCCGAGCGCGCCGAGCGAGGTTATCCGCCGTGGCGCGCTCAGCCTCGACGCGGAGCGCATGCAGGCACAGTGGGACGGGCAGGTGGTGCTGCTGTCGCTGACCGAATTCTGGATCGTGCACGCGCTCGCACGCCACCCCGGGCATGTCAGGAACCGCCAGCAGCTCATGGACGCTGCCAACGTCGTGCTCGACGACAACACCATCACCTCGCACGTGAAGCGCATCCGGCGCAAGTTTCAGAGCATCGATGCGAGGTTCGACGCTGTGCAGACGGTCTACGGCATGGGTTATCGCTGGGTCGAGTAGACCCTGCGCGTCATGTCTCTGCGCCTCAAGCTCCTGGCTCTCGGCCTCGCCACGCTCGTGCTCCCCTGGGGCGGCTGTCGTTATGCACGCGAAATGGAATCCGCGCTGCGCGAAGGCGAGGCCAACTCGCTCCTGGCCGTCTCGCAAACCATCGCCGCATCGCTCCAGGGACGCAGCGATCTTCTGTATCGTGCGGCGCCTGCGCCCGCGGACACGCAGCCTGAGGCGCAGCCCGAGTCGCAGGCCGCACCGGCCCCCGCCGACGCTGAGCGCGGCTATCTGCACCCCGGCCCCTACGACCTGCAGCCGCTCGCGCTGAGCGCCGCGCCGCTGCTGGACGGTTACTCCGAGGACTGGCCGCGCGCGCCCGCGGCGTGGGCCTATTTCAGGAAGGACGATCGGCACCGCTTCCGTCTTCTCAGCGGCGTGTTCGAGCGCATGTTGTACCTGCTGCTCGAGGTGCACGATGAGCACCCGGTGTTCGATGCCCCGGTGACCAACACGCTCGATCCTGCAACCTACGGTGACCGTGTGTGGCTCGCGTTCGAGGACAACAAGGGCGAGGAGCACCAGGTGTTCATCTCGGCCACCGCGCCGGGCGCGGTGAGCGCGCGCCACATCGACAGCGGCGAGTACGGGCAGCAGAGCACGGCGATCGAGCCGCGCATCCGCGGTGCCTGGCAGCCTGCAAAGGACGGGTACCGGATCGAGCTGCGCGTGCCGCTGTCGATGCTGGGCGGCCGGTTCGGGGTGCTGGTGGATGATCGCGATGCGCGTGGCGCCGCACCGGTGAGCTACGGCACGCTGCGCAGCGAGGACCTGCATCCCTTGGGCAGACTGATCGTCGCCGCTCCGGAGCTCACTGCCTACCTCGCGCAGTTCATGCAGCCGGGACTGAGGCTCGCGGTCACGACCCCTGCGGGGCGCGTGCTGGCGCGCGCCGACGCGCTCGCGCAGGCGAGCGCCCTGGGGAGCGAAGCGCCGATCATGGCGCGCCTGTACCGCCGCTTCGTCGATCGGCCCGGCGAGCGCCAGCTCATCGAGGCCGCGGCTCCCATTTACGCCCGCGACACCCGCGAGCTCATCGGCAGGCTCGAGGTCACACAGACCGCGGATCGCTGGATCCGGCTGCGCGATCATGCCCTGACGCGCATGCTGAATTTCACCCTGAGCACGAGCGTCGTGGCGGTGATCGCGATGTTCGCCTTCGCCGCATGGCTGGCGCTGCGCCTGTCGCGTCTGCGGCGCGCGAGCGAGTCGGCGCTGACGCGTACCGGCCTGGTCACGAGCTTCCCCGAGACCGACTCACGCGATGAGCTCGGAGATGTCGCCCGGGGCTTCTCGACGCTCCTCTCGCGCCTGAACGAGTACACCAGTTACCTGCGCACGCTGGCGGGCAAGCTCGCCCACGAGATCCGCACGCCACTCACGATCGTGCGTTCCTCGCTCGACAACCTGGAAGCCGAGCAGGTGCCGGCAGCGGCGCGCGTGTACCTCACGCGTGCCCGCCAGGGGAGCGAGCGCCTGAACGCGATTCTCCTCGCCATGGGGGCGGCCACGCGCGTGGAGGAGGCCATCGGCAGCGCCGAGCGGGTCAGCTTCGATCTGGTTCCGGTGCTCAGCTCCGCCGTGGCGGCCTACCGCGGCGCGTTCCCGGAGCGGGTGTTCCGGGCCGAGCTCCCCGGCGAGCCCGTGACGCTCGAGGGGGCCCCGGATCTCATTGTGCAGATGCTCGACAAGCTCATCGACAATGCCGTGGATTTCAGCGCCCCCGGCTCCACCATCACGGTGCGCCTGCGGGCTGAGCCCCAGGCGGCGGTGGTGGAGGTCGAGAACGCAGGTCCCGCGCTGCCGCTGCACGTCGAGGGACGGGTTTTCGAGTCGCTGTGGCAGTCCCGGCCCGGGGCCGACACCCGGCCCCATTTCGGTCTCGGGCTTTACATAGTGCGCCTCATCGCCGAGTTTCACGGGGGCGAGGCCTCGGCCCGCAATCTGCCCGACGGCAGCGGGGTACGCATGGCCGTGCGCCTGGCCCGCTGACCCGGCTACCCCCACTTGTCGACAAATTGCGACATGGCGTTCTTCGCTTGGAGTGAGTACAATTAAACGTGGAAGCCACGGTTGGCAAACGAATTTTTTCCTAGGCCGCCGCGGTGGATGCAGATTAACAGCGACGCTGGAAGGATTTTTACAACAGAAACTCGGGGATCGACGCGGGCACGGGTAACACAGCCGCTAACTTGTAGGGGTTGTCAGGAACGACACAACGCGTGGAGTAACACGCGGGCCTCGCGATAGAAGCCGGAGCGGTGGCTCCAAGCGTTTCAGCCGAAAAGTTTAGATGCTCGTGACGAGGCGACATGCCGGGGCGCTGCGCCGACTCAGTTTTGAGTACGACGCGCGTGCTCAGGTCGAAGCTGGAGCCACCGGGTCGTTTGAAGCGATGAAGAAACTGAAAGCCCTGCTCTTTTGCCGAGCGGGGCTTTTTTTCGTGCCGCGTTGGAGCAACTAGCTGACGCCGAGAAAGTTGAGGATGCCGCGCGCCGCCTCGCGTCCCTCGAACACCGCGGTGACGACCAGGTCCGAGCCCCGCACCATGTCGCCCCCGGCGAACACCTTCGGGTTCGTGGTCTGAAACGCATTCGCCTGAGCCCCCGAGACGCGTACCCGGCCGTTCTCGTGCACGCGGATCTGATGCGCGCCAAACCACGGCGCCGGGTTGGGCAGGAAACCGAAGGCGACGATCACGGCATCCGCCGGCACGACGTGCTCGGAGCCCGCGACCGGCTGCGGCACGCGTCGCCCACGCGCGTCGGGGGCGCCCAGGCGCGTCTCGACCAGCTTGACGCCCTCGACGGCTTCCGCGCCCACGATCTCGATCGGCTGGCGGTTGAAAAGAAACTCCACGCCCTCCTCGCGGCTGTTCTTGTAGTCGCGCCGCGAGCCGGGCATGTTGCGCTCATCGCGCCGGTAGGTGCAGGTCACCGACTCCGCGCCCTGGCGCAGCGCGGTGCGATTGCAATCCATGGCGGTATCCCCGCCGCCCAACACCACGACGCGCTTGCCGCGCATGCTGATGAGCTCCTGCGCGGCGCCGGGAAACTCCAGCTCGTGGTTGATGTTGGAAACAAGAAAGCTCAGCGCCTCGTGCACTCCCGGCAGGTCCTCTCCTGGGAACCCGCCGGTGACGCTGGTGTAGGTGCCCATGCCGAGAAACACCGCGTCGTATTCGGTGAGCAGCTGCTCGAAGGGCATGTCGGTGCCGATCTCGCAGCGCAGGCGGAACTCGACCCCCATGCATTCCATGATCTCGCGGCGCTTCTCCACCACTT
>CATPBM010000117.1 GCA_955652625.1 uncultured Steroidobacteraceae bacterium | reverse complement strand
CTATCACCACGAGCTCATCGGCACTGTGCCGGTGGCGCGTGCCGCCGGCGGCGCCCTGGAGCTCCCCCTGCAGGTCACTTATCAGGGCTGCGCGGATGCGGGACTGTGTTACCCACCCATCACCAAGGCGGTCACGGTCAGCTTTCCGGCCGCAGCGGCGGGTAGCGGCCATGCGCGCGCCGGGGTTGGCGTGTCCGACCAGGACTGGTTCGCGGCACTCATCCGCGGCGGCAATCCCCTGATCATGCTCGGCTGGTTTTATCTGGCGGGTCTGGTGCTGGCGTTCACCCCGTGCGTGCTGCCCATGGTCCCGATCCTTTCCGGGATCATCGCCGGGGGCGGCAGGCCGGTGACGACCGCGCGCGCCTTCTCACTGTCGCTGACCTACGTGCTCGGCATGGCACTGACCTACACGCTCGCGGGCGTCGCGTGCGCGGCCGCCGGCCGGCAGGTGCAGGCGGTGTTCCAGCAGTGGTGGGTGCTCGCGCTGTTCGCGGCGCTGTTCGTGGCGCTTGCGCTGTCGATGTTTGGCGCGTTCACGCTGCAGATGCCGGCGGCCATCCAGACCCGCATCGCCAACCTCAGCAACCGCCAGTCGGCCGGCACGTTCGGGGGTGTCGCCATCATGGGGGCGCTGTCCGCGCTCATCGTCACCACCTGCGTGGGGCCGGCGCTGGTAGGGGCGCTCCTGGTCATCAGCCAGACGGGCCAGATCGCCCGCGGCGGGGCGGCGCTGTTCGCCATGAGCATCGGCATGGGAACACCGCTGCTGGTGGTGGGCGCCTCGGCGGGAAGACTACTGCCCAGGGCAGGCCCGTGGATGGATCTGGTAAAGAAGCTCTTCGGGGTCATGATGCTCGCCGTCGCTGCCTGGATGCTGGCGCGCATCGTCCCGGAGCGCCTGGCACTGGCGCTGTGGGCCTTGCCGGCGCTCATTCTGGCGTGGCTCTTATGGTCACCAACCCGTAGCAGCCCGGCGGCGCGCTGGGGACTGCGCGCCGCGGGGAGCGCCGCGGCCGTATATGGCGTGGCGCTCGCGGCCGGTGCTGCGCTCGGAGGCACCGACCCCCTGGCGCCGATCCCCGCCTTCGCCGCTAAGACCCACGAGCTGCCATTCCGCAGCATCAAGTCCGTCGCCGACCTCGACCGTGAGGTGGCGCAGGCCAGGGCGCAGGGTCGCAGCGTGCTCGTCGATTTCTCGGCGGACTGGTGCACGTCGTGCAAGGAAATGGAGCGCTACACGTTCACCGATCCGGCGGTACAGACGGCACTGGCCGGCACCGTACTGCTGCGTGCCGACGTGACGCGGAATGACGCCGACGATGAGGCGCTGCTCAGGCGCTTTGGAATTTTCGGGCCTCCGACGATCGCGTTTTACGGCACGGACGGGCACGAGCGCGCCCAGTACCGGGTCGTGGGTTACATGAAAGCCGACGCTTTTGCCGCTCGCACCCGCGCCGCGCTCAACGCGGGTTCGTGACGAGCGCGCGACCCGCGGGGCACGCCAGCCGCACCACCCGCGGGCTGATCGTAGCCCTCGTGCTGCTCGTTTGCGGCGCGGGAGGCTTCCTGCTGCAGCGCCTGGCAGCTCCCCGGCCAACGCTCTACCCAGGAAGCGCCGCGCCGCAATCGCGCGCTGCAACAAGCACGGGGCCGCAGAACGAGCCTTCACCGTCCGATTCGCGCCAGGTCCCCGAGCAGATACCCGACCTTGCACTGCCTGACCCGCAGGGCGTCATCCAGCGGCTGTCGCAATGGCAGGGCAGACCGCTGCTGGTCAATTTCTGGGCGACGTGGTGTGAGCCATGCCGGCGGGAGATTCCGCTCCTCAAGACCCTGCGTCACGAACGTGCTAAAGACAGCTTGCAAATTGTCGGCATCGCCATCGATCTTCGCGAAACTGTGCGAAAATACGTGGCTGAGCGTGAAATCGACTATCCGGTGCTGGTGGGACAGCAGGGAGGGCTCGAGGCAGCGCGCGCCTTCGGCATGGACCCGGTGCTGCCCTTCAGCGTGTTCGCGGATCGCGGCGGCCGGGTCATCGCCCTGAAGGTCGGAGAGTTGCACCGCGATGAGGCGGACCTGATCCTGGACCGCATACGCGGGCTGGATGCGGGGGACTCGAGCCTGCCCGAGGCCCGCGAGGCGATTTCTGCCGGTATCCGCCGCCTGAACGCCGCGCGGACGGCCCCCGCAACGCCCGCGCCCCATTTAGTCCTGCCAGATCCTCGAAATTCGCAACAAGTAGTACCCTAATACACGCGGATTAGGTTACATTCGCCGCGCTTCGCTTTTGTGTGCGGCTAACAAAGAAGACTGTGGGTATGGCCCGAGTGCTGTTACTGAACGGCCCGAACCTCAATCTGCTTGGTACCCGGGAACCGGCCGTCTACGGCACCGACACGCTGGAATGCATTGAGAAGCGTGCGGCGGCAGTGGCCCGCGAGCTGGGGCATGAGCTCCTCGCCTTCCAGAGCAACGCCGAGCACGAACTCATCGAGCGTGTCCACAAGGCGCGCGCCGAGGCAGTGGTGTTCATGATTATCAACCCGGGCGCGTTCACGCACACCAGCATTGCGCTGCGCGACGCCGTGCTCGCGAGTGGCGTGCCGTTCATCGAGGTTCACCTGTCCAACACGCACGCCCGCGAAGCGTTTCGCCGCCATTCCTATTTCTCGGACATCGCCGTGGGAGTAATCGCAGGTCTCGGCGCATTCGGCTACGAGGCAGCCGTGCGCGCCGCCGTGCAGCGACTCGCTTAGCTTCTGCTCAGCTCAGCGGCCTCGCGCACTTTCCGATCTTTTTTGGGGGCATTCCCGGCATGGACATTAGAAAAATCAAAAAACTCATTGAGCTGCTGGAGGAATCCGGCATCGCGGAAATCGAGATCAAGGAAGGTGAAGAAGCGCTGCGCATCAGCCGTATGCCGGCGGCTGCAGTTCCGCAGGTCGCGCCCCTGCTCCCGGCCGGCGCGGGCGCCGCTGCCGCCACGGCGTCTGCGGCGTTGCCCGCCGCTGAGAGCGCAGCCCCGAAGCCCAAGCCCAGCGAGCACGTGATCACCGCGCCCATGGTGGGCACTTTCTACGGCTCACCCTCCCCCGGCGCGAAGGCCTTTGTCGAGATCGGCGATGAAATCAAGGTCGGCCAGGTGCTGTGCATCATCGAGGCGATGAAGATGATGAACCAGATCGAGGCTGACAAGGCCGGCCGCATCGCCTCAATCATGGCGCGCAACGGGGACCCGGTAGAGTTCGGACAACCGCTGTTCGTCGTCGAATAGCTGGCCATGATCGAGAAGATCGTCATCGCCAACCGCGGCGAGATTGCCCTGCGGATCCTGCGCGCCTGCCGGGAGCTGGGGATCAAGACCGTCGCGGTGCATTCCACCGCTGACTACAGCCTCAAGCACGTGCTGCTCGCCGACGAATCGGTGTGCATCGGGCCGCCACCTTCGTCCCAGAGTTACCTGAACATGCCGGCGATCATCTCGGCGGCGGAGGTCACCGACTCGGTCGCGATCCACCCCGGCTACGGCTTCCTGTCCGAGAATGCGGACTTTGCCGAGCGTGTGGAAAAGAGCGGCTTCGTGTTCGTCGGCCCCAAGGCCGAAACCATCCGCATCATGGGTGACAAGGTGTCGGCCATTCGCCTGATGAAAGGCAACGGCGTGCCGTGCGTACCGGGCTCGGACGGCCCCCTGGGCGAGGATGCGGACGAGAACCTGCGCGTTGCCCGCGACATCGGCTACCCGGTCATCATCAAGGCCTCCGGCGGCGGCGGCGGCCGCGGCATGCGCGTGGTGCACACCGAGGCCTCGCTCCTGAATGCCATCGGCATCACGCGCGCCGAGGCGCGCGCCGCTTTCGGCAACGACCAGGTCTACATGGAGAAATTCCTGGAGAAGCCGCGGCACATCGAGTTCCAGGTGCTCGCGGACAACTACGGCCACGTGGTGCACCTGGGCGAGCGAGATTGCTCGATGCAGCGCAGGCACCAAAAAGTGATCGAGGAAGCGCCAGCTCCCGGCCTTACCTCGAAGCAACGCAAGACAATGGGAGAACGCTGCGCACGCGCGTGCCGCGAAGTCGGCTACCGTAATGCGGGCACCATGGAATTCCTGTATCAGGACGGGGAGTTCTACTTCATCGAGATGAATACCCGCATCCAGGTCGAGCACCCGGTGACCGAGCTCATCACCGGCATCGATCTGGTGAAGGCGCAGCTGTTGATCGCGGG
>CATPBM010000116.1 GCA_955652625.1 uncultured Steroidobacteraceae bacterium | reverse complement strand
GCCGCACACGATGTTCACCACTCCCGGTGGCAGCGTGTCCGCGAGCAGCGCCGCGAGTTTCAGCGCCGTGAGCGGCGTCTGCTCAGAGGGCTTCAGCACCACAGTGTTGCCCGCCGCGATCGCCGGCGCGAGTTTCCAGGCCGCCATCATCAGCGGGTAGTTCCATGGAGCGATGGACGCGACCACCCCGATGGGATCGCGGCGAATCATGCTGGTGTGGCCCGGCAGATACTCCCCGGCGGCGAGTCCCTGCGGCGCCCGGCAGGCGCCGGCGAAATACCGGAACACGTCGGCGATGGCCGGCATTTCATCGCTGAGCACCGCGGCCAGCGGCTTGCCGGTGTTACGTGATTCGAGCGCCGCGTAGTCTGCCGCGTCAGCTTCGAGCGCCTGCGCGATACGGGTAAGGAGCGCTGCGCGATCCTTGGGTGCCGTGCGCGCCCAGCCGCCGAAGGCCGAGTCGGCCGCCGCCACCGCCTGCTCCACCTGTGCGGCAGAGGCTCCTGCAACGGCGGCGATCTGCGCGCCACTCGCGGCGTCGAGCACCGACTCGAGGACACCCTCGCCCCTCACCAGGCGGCCACCGATCAGCAACTGCGTCTGCATGCCCCGTCTCCTTGCGAGCTTGCTGCGTCGCGCCCGCGCGTTATATTATTATCGCCATAATATTACCATGCCACGTGCGCCTCAAGGCGAGGGCGACCCATGAACTCCGACGTCATCATCACCTGCGCCGTCACCGGCGACGACACCAAGGTCACCAAGAGCCCGCACTGCCCGATCACGCCCGAGCAGATCGCCAATTCCGCGATCGACGCGGCGCGTGCCGGCGCCGCCATCGTGCACATCCACGTGCGTGACCCGGAGAGCGGCGCGTTCAGCATGGCGACACGCCATTATCGGGAGGTCGTGCGGCGCATCCGCGAGAGCAAGGTCGACGTGCTCGTGAACCTCACCTGCGGCATGGGGGGCTATATCTGCGTGGGCAACCACGGGCTCGAGGATACGCCTGCCGCGGGTACTGATTTCGTCAGCCAGGAACAGCGCATGCGGCACGTGATCGACCTGTGCGCCGAGGGGCTATACCGTCCGGACATCGCCACGCTCGATTGCGGTACGCTCAACTTCGGCGACGGCAACCGCGCCTACATTTCCACGCCCGACTATTGCCGCCAGGGGGCGGGGATTCTGCGCGAACTCGGGGTCAAGGTGGAGCTCGAAGTGTTCGATACCGGTAACCTCTGGTTCGTGAAGCAGCTGATCAAGGAGGGCCTGGTCCCCGGCCCTGCGATGATCCAGCTGTGCACCGGCATCCCCTACGGTGTGCCCGCGGACGTCGGTCACCTGCTCGCCATGGTGAATTGCCTGCCGCCGGAGTGCCTGTGGACTTCATTCGCCGTGAGCCGCATGCAGATGCCCTGGGTGGCGCAATCGGTGCTGCTCGGCGGCAACGTGCGCGTCGGGCTGGAAGACAATCTGTACTTGAGCCGCGGGGTGTATGCCAGCAACGCGCAGCTGGTGGAGAAGGCGCGGACCATCATCGAAGCCATGGGCGCGCGCATACTGAGCGCCGCGCAGACCCGCGAGCGCCTGAAGCTCCACTGACGTGGCCGGCATCCCCATCTACGAGACCCCGATCCTCCCCGAGTGGATCGATTACAACGGTCACCTGCGCGATGCCTACTATGTCCTGATCCTGAGCCAGGCGACCGATGCGCTCATGGATCGCATTGGCCTGGATGCCGGCTACCGGCAGCGCACCCGTTGCACCTTGTACACGGTAGAGTTGCACATCCACTATCTGCACGAAGTGAAGCGCACCGACACGGCTTTCGTGAACGTGCGCATCCTGGGGGCCGATCACAAGCGCATCCACGCCGCGTTTGAGCTCACGCGGGGCGGCCCCGCACCGCTCGCCGCCGCCGCCGCGGAAGTCATGTTGCTGCACGTGCGCCAGCAGGAGCACTCCGTCATGACTGCCGCGTTTCCGCCCGAAGTCAACGCGGCGATAGCGCAGCTGCAGGCAGCTGCCGGCGCCCTGCCAACCGCCACACCCGGATCGCGGCGCATGGAGCTGCGCGGGAACCGCCGCACCCCATGAGCCCGCGCGCGATGCAGCGCCTGTTCGCACCGCGCAGCCTGGCGCTGATCGGCGGCGCCTGGGCGGATGCGGCCCTCGCCGCCAGCGCAGTCATCGGCTACACCGGCGAGGTGTGGCGGATTCATCCGAGCCGTCCGTGCGCGGATGGACAGCGCTACTTCCGCTCGGTGGATGAGTTACCCCGCGCGCCGGATGCCGCGTTCATTGCCGCGCCCAACCGCGAGGTTCCGGCGATCGCTCGCGCGCTCGCCCGGCGTGGCGCCGGCGGATTCGTGTGCTTCGCGGCCGGCTTTTCCGAAACCGCCACCGCCGAAGGTGAGCGCCTGACGCGTGAGTTGCTGGCCGCCGCCGGCGAGCTGCCCTTCCTCGGCCCAAACTGTTACGGCTTCGTCAACTTCTTCGACGGCGCGGCGCTTTGGCCCGACCAGGTGGTCGGAGCCCGTCGCGAACGCGGCGTAGCCCTCATCTGCCAAAGCGGCACGATCGCGCTCAACCTGCTCTTCAACGATCGCTCCCTGCCCATTGGCTGTGTACTCACGGTCGGCAACCAGACGCGGCTGGCGGCCGAGGACCTCATCGAGTTGCTGTGTGCGGATAAGCGCGTGACGGCGTTCGGGCTGTACCTGGAAGGTATCCGGGACGCCGCGCGCTTTGCGCGTGCGGCGGCGGGGGCGCGCGCCGCCGGCAAACCCATCGCTCTCATCAAGGCCGGACGCACCGAGGCGGCCACCCGCACGGTACGCACTCACACCGGCGCGCTGGCGGGCGCAGATGCCGCGTTCGATGCCTTTTGCGCGCAGGCCGGCATTGCGCGCTGCGAGTCTCTCGGGGCGCTCTGCGAGACGCTGAAGATCTTTCATGCCGGCGGGCCGCTCAAGGGCCGGCGCGTGCTGGCCATGGGCGCCTAGGGCTGTGACATGGCGATGACCGCAGACCCCGCGCGTCATCTGGGGCTCGACTTCGCGCCTATTGCGGCCCCCGCCGCGGCGCAGTTGCGCGAGATCCTCTCCGATCGCGTGCACGTGTCCAACCCGTTCGATTTTCATACCCACGTGTGGTTCGACTACCCGCGCCAGCGCGCCATGTTCGGCATCGCGCAGCGCGCCGGGTTCGACG
>CATPBM010000115.1 GCA_955652625.1 uncultured Steroidobacteraceae bacterium | reverse complement strand
TTCTGGTAGAGGCCGCGGATGACTTCCGCTGCGGCGCGCGCCGCCTCGAGCGCCGCGGTGAGTTCTTTTGATGCCATATCGCTTAGGATACGACCATGGGAAACCGGCTGAGCAAGATCTACACGCGCACCGGAGATGACGGCACCACTGGCCTCGGGGACGGCAGCCGTGTTCCCAAGGACAGCGTGCGGGTCGAAGCCTATGGCACGGTGGACGAGCTCAACAGTGCGCTCGGGGTGTTGCTCGCCCTGCCGAAGCTCCCGCCGCAGGTCAGCGCCTGTCTCTTCGAAGTGCAGCACGAGCTTTTCGACATGGGCGGGGAGCTGTGCATTCCCGGTCACCTCGCCATCACGGCCGAGCAGGTTGTGCGCCTGGAGCGCACGCTCGATGGCTTCAATGACGCTCTTGCGCCGCTCAAGGAGTTCATTCTCCCGGGCGGTGGACCCGCCTCGGCCGCCTGCCACCTTGCGCGCACCGTCGCGCGGCGCGCCGAGCGGCGCGTGTGTACGCTCGCGCGTTCCGAGAAAGTCAGTCCCGAGGTCGCGAAGTACCTCAACCGCCTCTCGGACCTGCTGTTCGTGATTGCGCGCGTGCTGGCGCGGCACGAGCGCGGCGCCGAGGTTCTCTGGCGTCACGCTCGCAGCAAGCCGGCCTGAGCCAGGCTGCCTGCTTCCTAGCGCCCCGCGAGCACATCCTTCAGGAGCGCGCGGAAGTGCTGCCACTCGAATACCGGCCAGGGATCGCTCTTGCGCCCGGGTGCGACGTCGCTGTGGCCGGCGATGGCCTCAGCTGACAGCGACGGATAGGCCGCCAGCAGTGCCGCGGTGAGCGCGGCGAGTGCGTGGTACTGCATGTCGGTGTAGGTGATGCCCTCGGCCCCTTCGAGCTCGACCCCGATCGAGAAATCATTGCACGCCGCGCGGCCCCGGTACTCGGACTTGCCGGCGTGCCAGGCGCGCGCCCCGAACGGCACGTACTGCACGATCTGTCCGTCGCGGCGGATGAGCGCGTGCGCGGATGCGCGCAGCCCTTCGATCTCCTTGAAGTACGGATGCGCATCGGCCGGCAGGTTTCCCGTGAACAGGCGGTCGATCCACGGCCCGCCGAACTCCCCGGGCGGCAGGCTGATGCCGTGCACGACGAGCAGCACGGGCAGCGTGCCCGCGGGGCGCTCATCAAAGTGCGGCGACAGCACCTGGCGCACGCCGGCCACGAGGCCGCTGGCCGGATCGATCCTGATGTCTGCAGGGGGGGGAACGGTTGGCATGGCAGGCGCTCCAGGCGCCAACGCGATTCTGCCACAATCAACGCCATGACTTCCGCCAACGCTGCTTACGCTGCGCGCGATCTCGCCCACGTGTGGCACCCGTGCACGCAGATGAAGGATCACGAGGAGCTGCCGCCCATCCCCATCCGCAAGGCAGAGGGCGCCTGGCTCGAGGACTACGCCGGCAATCGATACCTCGACGCCATCAGCTCGTGGTGGGTGAATCTGTTCGGTCACGCCAACGCGCGCATCAACGCCGCGATACGCGCGCAGCTCGAGTCCCTGGAGCAGGTCATCCTCGCTGGCTTCACGCACGAGCCGGTGATCGCGCTCTCGGAGGCGCTCATCGCGCTGGCGCCGACGGGACTCACGCGCTGTTTCTACGCCGACAACGGCTCATCCGCGGTCGAAGTGGCCGTGAAAATGAGCTTCCACTACTGGCGCAACGTCGGTGAGAGCGCAAAGCGCCGCTTCATCACCCTCTCCAACAGCTACCACGGCGAGACGCTCGGCGCGCTCGCGGTCGGCAACGTCGATCTGTACAAGGAGATCTACCAGCCGCTGCTCATGGACGTGATCACCGTGCCCTCGCCGGATTGTTATGAGCGCGAGAGCGGGGAGAGCTGGGCCGATTGCTCGCGGCGCCGGTTTGCGGACATGGAGGCGGCGCTCGCGCAACACGCGCACGAGGCGTGCGCTGTGATCGTGGAGCCCCTGGTGCAGGCGGCGGGCGGCATGCGCATGTACGACCCGGTCTATCTGGGCTTGCTGCGCGCAGCGTGCGACCGGCACCGCGTGCATCTGATCGCGGACGAGATTGCGGTGGGCTTCGGACGCACCGGCACGATGTTCGCCTGCGAGCAGGCGGGCATCCGGCCCGACTTCATGTGCCTGTCCAAGGGACTGACCGGCGGTTACCTGCCGCTGTCGGCGGTGCTGACGACGCAGGAGGTTTACGCGGCTTTCTACGATGAGTACGTGAAGCTCAACGCCTTCCTGCACTCGCACAGCTTCACGGGCAATCCGCTCGCCTGCGCCGCGGCCAATGCCAGCCTCGGCCTGTTCCGCGAGCAGCGCACGCTCGAGAACAACCGCGCGCTCGCGGCGCACATGGGTGCACGCGCCCGCACACTCGAAGATCATGCGCACGTCGCGGAAGTGCGCCAGCGCGGCATGATCGTCGCGATCGAGATGGTGCGCGAGAAGCGCACGCGCGCGCCCTATCCCTGGAGCGAACGGCGTGGCCTCGCCGTCTATCGTCATGCCCTGACGCGCGGGGTGCTGCTGCGCCCCATCGGCAACGTGGTGTACTTCATGCCCCCGTACGTGATCACGCCTGAGGAGATCGATCTCATGGTCGAGGTCGCGCGCGAGGGCATCGGGCGGGCGACATGCGCGTGACGCGGGTGTACGTGGCGGCGCCGCTGGCCTCCGGGACACGCGTGACGCTCGAAGGCAGCGCCGCGAGTCACCTCACCCGGGTGCTGCGGCTGCGGGTGGGCGAGACGCTCACCTTGTTCAACGGCCTGGGCGGGGAGTTCGCCGCCAGTATCGACAAGGCGCACGGCCGCGAGGTGACGGTCGCGCTCGGGGAGCATCGCCCGATCGAGCGCGAGTCCCCGCTGACACTGACTCTCGCGCAGGGCGTGTCGCGCGGGGAGCGCATGGACCTGGTCGTGCAGAAAGCCACCGAGTTGGGCGTGTCGCGCCTGGTGCCGGTGCTGACCGAGCGCAGCGTGGTGCGCCTGGACGCCCGGCAGGCGGAGCGCAAGCTGAGTCACTGGCGCGCCATCGCCGCGGGCGCCTGCGAGCAGAGCGGCCGCAATCGCCTGCCGGAACTTGCGGCGCCGCTGCCGCTGCGGGAGTTTCTGCAGGAGGCTCACG
>CATPBM010000114.1 GCA_955652625.1 uncultured Steroidobacteraceae bacterium | reverse complement strand
GCAGTTCCCGCAGAACGGCTGCGAGACGGAGGAGATGAATCCCACTTCCCCCTGGCCGTCGGCAAAAGCATAACGCGCGGCGACTTCGCCGCGGTAATCCGGCTTCAGCGCCGTGAGCGGCCAGCGCGCGCCGATCAGTTCCACCAATTCCTTCGAGGGCACCACGAGCGCCGGTTGCCAGTGGTTGCGGTTGCCGACGTCCATGTATTCGATGAAGCGCACGATGACGCCCGTGCCGCGGAAACGTTCCACCAGATCAAGCACTGTGTGATCGTTCACGCCGCGCTGCACGACCGCATTGATCTTGAGCGGCGCGAGCTCGGCGCGACGCGCGTGCTCGATGCCATCGAGCACCTCCTCGACGCCGCCAAAACCGCCGCTCATACGCGCGAAAACCTGCGCGTCCAGGCTGTCGAGGCTCACCGTGACGCGCTTCAGGCCCGCCGCCTTGAGCTCGCTCGCGTAACGCCCGAGCAGTACGCCGTTGGTGGTGAGCGCGACATCCTCAACGCCGGCAATGGCCGTCAGGTCGCCGATCAGGTCCGGAAGGTTCGCGCGCAGCAACGGCTCACCGCCGGTGAGACGGAGCTTGCGCACCCCGAGCTGCACGAACAGCCGCGCCACACGCACGATCTCGTCGAACGACAGCCGCTCGTGCGATCCGAGGAAGCGATACTTTTCGTGAAAGGTTTCGCGCGGCATGCAGTACGGGCAACGGAAATTGCAGCGGTCCATGACCGAAATGCGCAGGTCGCGCAGCGGGCGGGACAGGCTGTCCCGGGGCGCCGGCAGCGCATTCAGAGGGACAATGACTTCGTGCATGGACATATTTTCTGCAGTATTGGGGCTCGACTGCGCTATATCCAGCGGTACAGGCGCGTGACAAAGCCTTTCGCGTAGGTATTGGGTCCCGGCGGCAGCTCCACGAAGCCGTCCGTACCGGCGAGCGCGGTGAAATCTCCCGAGTCATTGGTGGCAGTGGGCTGTGCCCAGGTCCGGCCCCAGTCGTCGTGCTCGAAGCGCACAGGCAGGAAGTGCGTCAGCGACGGCGTGACGGTAACGGGAGCGCCCAGCGCCACGCGCTCAGGGGGGTGCGGATTCTGACCGAGACTACCGTGCAGTGCTGGCAGCACATAGCGAGTGAGGCACACCAGGGTCGACACCGGCCTGCCGGGCAGCCCGAAAACGGCCGCCCCTGAAGGGGCTACGCCGAACCACAATGGCTTGCCCGGCCGCTGCGCAACCTTGTGAAAAACCGCGCGCACGCCCAGCTCTTCCAACACTTTCGAAACCAGCTCGAAACGCCCCATGGAGACGCCCCCGGCGAGCACCAGCACGTCGTGAGTGTGCAGGTGGAAGCGCAGCCGCTCGCGAAGCTCGCCGGCGTCGTCCTGCAGGTGATCGTCGGCGACGCGCTGAAAACCGTGTTCGCGCAGCGCACTGACGATCGCGTAGGCGTTGGAGCGCCGTACCTGGTGCGCAAGGACCGGCTCGCCGGGCTCGATCAGCTCGTTGCCGGTGGAGATGACGACGAGCATGGGCTGACTGCTGACGCGGATGCGTGCCATGCCAGCGGATGCGGCGATGGCGATCTCCGGGGCGCGCAGTCGCCGGCCAGCGGATATCAGTAGCGCGCCCTGGCGCGTATCGCTGCCGCGCCGATGGACGTGCTGCCAGGTGTCGGCGCGCGCGTTCGCGGCGAGCGCGGCCTGGCCGCGTGCGACCGCGAGGTCTTCCACCGCCACGACGCTGTCGCAGCCCGACGGCAGCACCGCACCGGTCATCACTTCGATGCAGTTGTGCGGCGCATCGAGCGCGAGCGGCGGATCACCGGCCGCCTGCGTCGCCTGGATGCGGAAGGAGCGCGTGCCGGCGCTGACCGCCTGGCTGTCGAGCGCCACGCCGTCCATCGCCACGCGATCGAACGGCGGCTGATCACGCTCTGCGTAGATGTTCTCGCGCAGTACCGCCCCGGCGCACTGCGCGAGCGGCAGGGATTCGATCGGCAGGCACTGCAGGTGCTGTCCGATCAGCTGGTCTGCCTCGGCCGGGGTGAGCACTCAGCCCTTCTTGTCGGCAGTCCTGGCTTTGTAGACCTTGACCTGCTCGTTGAAGCGGTCGGCGACGGCCTGCTCCTGGTCGACGGCTGCATTGTGCTTCTGCGCCTCGACTTTCTGCATGTCTGCCTTCTGCGCGGGTTTCAGCTGGTCACCGGCCTTGGCGATGGTGGTCTCGAGTTCCTTGTCAATGCACGCGACGTACTCGTCGATCGCCTTTTGGTATTCCTTGACGGTTTTCTGTCCCGCGAGCATGTCTTCGAGGGTCGCGCTGGCGCCGTCCGGGAGTTTGCCCGGCGCCGCCGGGTAAGAGCAGTCCGCATGCACCGGTCCCACCAGCGTGAGCGCTGCGGTGAATGTCATTGCCAGAAGTGCCTTCATAAGCCAAGTCCTGAAACCGGTGAATCGGACCGCTATCTTAAGAGGCGCCCGGGAGGTAAGGCTACTTCAACCGTGCAGCGCCGCGCGCGCGCCGGGAGGGGCCCCGCGGCGGGCACCGGAAGCACTCCCGCGAATGGTCGTTCACTACGCCGACGGCCTGCAGGAAGGCGTACACGATGGTGGTGCCGACGAAGCGAAAACCGCGCTTCACGAGGTCCCGGGAGAGGGCGTCGCTCAAGGGCGTGTACGCCGGGAGCGCGCCGCGCGGTCGGTTCACGAGGGGCTTGCCGCACACGAATGACCACAGGTAGCGCTCGAAGGAACCAAACTCGCGCTGTACGGCAAGGAAGGCCTGCGCGTTGCTGACCGTGGCGTCGATCTTCAGCCGATTGCGCACGATGCCCGCATCGCGGCGCAGTTGCGCGCGGCGGCGCGCGTCGAAGCGCGCCACTTTGCGCGGATCGAAGTT
>CATPBM010000113.1 GCA_955652625.1 uncultured Steroidobacteraceae bacterium | reverse complement strand
CCTCGCCCGCGGACAGGACGCTCACGTGCGGCGCGACGTTCTCGGCCACGTGTCCCGGCACGCCCGCTTGCGCATCGCGGATGACGAAGGCATCCACGTGGAGCGACTGCAGGGTGTAGACGGTGTCGAGCATGCTCTCGCCCTTGACGCGCGAGGACAGCTGCACTTCGAGATTCACGACGTGCGCCCCTAAGCGCTTGGCGGCGAGCTCGAAACTCACCCGCGTGCGGGTCGAGGGCTCGGTGAAGAGATTGGCGACCGTGGCGCCGGCGAGCGCCTGGCTCATCGCGGGCGTCGCGCCGAGGGGCCGCACGAAGGTCTGCGCGCGCTCGAGCAGCCGCTCGATCTGCTCCCTGGAGAGGGTCTGGAGGGTCAGCAGGTGGCGCAGCGAGCCGTCGGCACGCAGCTGCTCTGCTGTTGCGATCATGGTGGCCAATTGACTCACTTCCCCTCACCGGCAAACCAGCGCCCGAGGATCACCGCGGCGGCGGCGCTGTCGATGTCAGCGCGCTGCACGCGCCTGCGGAGCTGTCCGCTCGCGCGCCGCGTCCTGAGCGCCTCGTTCGCCTCGAGCGAGGAGAAGCGCTCATCGACCAGCTCAACGGGTAGTGCGAAACGGCGTTCGAGCTCGGAGGCGAAGCGGCGGACCGCGGCGCTCAGGGTGCCATCACCGCCGTCGGCATTATAGGGGGCTCCCACCACCAGCACGCCCGGGGCGAGGGCGCGCACCTCGCGCGCGATGCTCTCCCAGTCCGGGCCGGCAGCGCCGTACGATGCCGCCGGCCGCGGCGCGGCGCTGCGCGTCAGCGTGTCGCCGCAGGCGATGCCAATACGCTTGAGTCCGAAGTCGAAGGCGAGGACGGTTTGAGCCCGGGTCATGCCCTGAGGCGCACGCGCTTACGCATGACCGGCTTCCGGGCTCAGCCGATCCACATCGATGCCTAACAGCCGCCAGGCGCCCGCCCAGCGCTCCTCGAAAGGCAGCTCGAATACCACGCGCGGATCGACCGGCATGGACGCCCAGGCGTTGTCCTTCAACTCGCGCTCGAGCTGGCCGGATTCCCAGCCGGCGTAGCCAAGGGCGATGAAGGCATCGGAGGGCCCCTCGCCGCGGGCCATGGCGGCGAGCACATCTCGCGAGGTGGTGACCTGGATGGCGTCGGAGACCTTGTGGGTGTGATCCCACTGCCCGCCCGGACGGTGCAGCACGAAGCCGCGGTCGGTGTGCACCGGCCCGCCGCGCAGTACCGGCTTGCCGGCAATGTCCGCCGTGGTGGGCTCGAGCTTCATCTGCGAGAGCACGTCCGAGAGCTTCATCGGCAGGGGCTTGTTGAGCACGATGCCGAGCGCGCCCTTGTCGGTGTGCTCGCAGATGATGGCCACGGTCTGCGCGAAGTTCGGGTCCGCGAGCTGCGGCATGGCGATCAACAGGTGGTTGGTGAGGCTGCCGCCCTCGGAATCGGCAAAAATGGGACCGCTCTCCGCGGTCTCTTCCTCCGGCGGGTCACCGAGGCTCATCGAGCTGCGCTTGCCGCCCATGTAGGCAGTATGGGCACGGAGCCTGCGAGTCTCAAGGCACGGTTGATACTGTTCCGCCGCTCACGCGGCCGCCTGAAAAGCGCCATTCATAGGCAAAGCGCAACACGCGGTACTGAGCGGCCACCTCCGGTGGAAACGGGTCGAAGGGACTCGCAAGCTTGAGTATTGCGAGTGCCGCCTGGTCGAGCTCGGCGTTGCCGCTGGAGCGGCGGATCAGCGCGCGATCGAGCGTGCCGTTGGAGGTAATGCCGACTTCGACCACCGGGCTCGACGCCGCGCCGGCAATGCGCGCCGCGGTCGGATAGTTCAGGGTGCCGATACGCTCCACCTTGCGCCGCCAGCCATCGAGGTAGGGCGCAAGCGTCGCCGCACGCGTGTCGGGCGTGATCCACAGCTCATCGCGCCTGGGGCCTTTGAGGGTGGCCGGCCCGGCCTCGTCCTCGGGTGCGGGTTGCGCCACGGGCGGCGCCTCGATCAAGAGCGGCCGCTCGCGCTCGGCGCCGGTGCGGCCCGTGTCGGCGACATAGCGCACCTCGGTGCTCCACGCGGTGCTGGTCAGCACGCGCTCGTCGGGGCTTCCGGCCAGCTCACCGCTCTCCACGAGTGAGTCGCCCTGGGGTGTGCCGGCGTGCCGGGGCGTGGGCACGGAGGAGGAGCGATTGTGCGGTGCCACGGACTCGCGCGTGTTGCCCGAGCCCATCTGGGTGCGCTGCGCGAGATACGTGGCGGTCGGGTTCTTGTCCGATTCCGGGAGCTCCTCGGACACCAGCAGCACCTCGAGCCCGGGTGCGCTGCCCTTATCCCCGGCGGAGGCGTTGAAGGTGAGCCCGAGAATAATGAGGCCGTGCAGGAGCGCCGCGAGGAACAGCATGGTCAGCAGGCGATCCCAGACCGGGGCCTTGCCTTCCCGCAGCATGAGCGCGCGCCGTGCCATCTCTCGAAATCTCCTAGCCGCCTGCGCGGGCGGCGGCAGCGGTCGGGCGGCGGCGCGGCGCGGCCGCCAGGCGTTGCTCGATGGCCGCCATCACCAGGTCCCCGATGCGGATGCCGAACTGCTTGTCGAGCTCGCGGATGCCGGTCGGGCTCGTCACGTTGATCTCGGTCACGAAGCCGCCGATCACGTCCAGGCCGACGAGCAGCATGCCCTTGGCCGCAAGCCTCGGGCCGATCTCGCGGGCGAGCCAGCGGTCGCGGTCATTGAGTGGACGGCCCACCCCGCGGGCGCCGGCGGCGAGGTTGCCGCGATGGTCCTCGGGGGAGGGGATGCGCGCCAGGGCGTAGGGGACCGGCTCCCCATCGATCAGCAGCACGCGCGAATCGCCCGACTTGGCGATCTCGGGAATGTAGCGCTGCGCGATGGCAAAGCGGCGCCCGTAGTCGGTGAGGGTCTCGAACACCACCCGCGCATTGAGGTCGTCGTTGCCGAGCACGAAGATCGAGCGGCCCCCCATGCCATCGAGAGGCTTCACCACGACCTTGCCGTGCTCGCGCAGGAAGGCGCCCATCTCCCCCATGTCGCGGGTGATCAGTGTCGGGGCGCAGCACTGCGGGAACCAGGCCGTGTAGACCTTCTCGTTCATGTCGCGCAGGCCCTGGGGCCGGTTGACCACGAGCACCCCGGCCTCCTCGGCGCGCTCCAGGATGTAGGTGCTGTAGATGTACTCGGTGTCGAACGGCGGGTCCTTGCGCATCAGGAGGCAGTCGAGCGCGCTCAAGGGGGCAAGCGCCGGCTCCCCGAGTGTGAACCAGTTCGCGGGATCGGCCCCCACGGTGAGTGCTCGCATGCGCCCGTAGGCCACCCCGTCGCGCAGCAGGAGGTCCTTCTGCTCGAGATAGGCGCGCGCGTAGCCCCGCTCCTGCGCCGCGAGCAGCATCGCGAGCGTGGAGTCCTTGGCGTAGGTGATGGCGCCGATGGGATCCATCACGACGCCCAGTCGCTTCGGGGTCGTCATGGGAGGCGATTATGCTCAGGCCGGCGTGAATATGTCTGCCCCTGTGCTGGATGGCATTTCCAAGCTTCGACGAGCTTCGAAAAACGTGACGCGCATGGCATAGCGGGGGGTATACCGATATGTTAAAACCGCGCTGCGCTTGCCCTTTATATCCGCCACGCGCGTATGCGTGGCCCTAGTCGGCGGGCTGATTTTGACCCGCGGACCCGTAATGTAAGGAGTTCCCTGATCGTGACCGGCAGCAACACGAAGCTACAGGGTCTCAAGGTACTGGTAATCGACGACAGCAAGACCATCCGGCGCACCGCCGAGACGCTGCTGGCGAAAGAGGGGTGCGAGGTGTTCACGGCGATCGACGGCTTCGATGCGCTCGCCAAGATCGCCGATCACCAGCCCGACATCGTCTTCGTCGACATCATGATGCCGCGTCTGGACGGCTACCAGACCTGCTCGCTCATCAAGCACAACAAGGTGTTTCGCTCCATTCCCGTCATCATGTTGTCTTCCAAGGACGGACTGTTCGATCGGGCGCGCGGACGCATCGTCGGCTCGGAGCACTACCTCACCAAGCCCTTCACCAAGGACGAGCTGCTCTCCGCGATCGAGACTCATATCGGGAGATGATGGTCATGCCCCTGATCCTGATCGTTGACGATTCCCCTACCGAGCTGCACGTGATGCAAAAGGCGCTCGAGGAGCACGGCTACCGCACGGCAGCAGCTGCCGACGGCGCCGAGGGCGTGCGCCTCGCGCGCGAGATGAGCCCCGATCTGATTTTCATGGACATCGTGATGCCGGGCATGAACGGCTACCAGGCGACGCGCGCCCTCGCCAACGATCCGCGCACGCGTACCATTCCGATCGTGATGGTGACCTCCAAGGGGCAGGAGACCGACCGGATCTGGGGCCTGCGCCAGGGCGCGGTCGATTACATGGTGAAACCCGTGTCTCCCGATCAGCTCGTCGCCAAGGCGCAGGCGACGCTGGCCGCGTGAGCCACCTGGCTCGCGTGCCCGCGTTACGCGCCGCAAACACATGACCGACGCATCCACAGTGCCAGAGGTTGAGCTGAAGTCCCTGCGGGACCGCCCCTTCGAGCTGCTCGCCGAGCTCGAGCGCCGCGGCCGCTCGGTGTCCGCGCAGGTCAACCAGGAAGCCGCCACAGGCCGCGAGTGGGTCGGGGTTGCGCTGCGCATGGCCGGGGACCTGTACCTGGTGGCGCGCGAGGAAACGCGCGAGGTGCTGGGCGTGCCGACGGCCACGACGCGCGTGCCGGGCGCCAAGGCCTGGATCAAGGGCCTCGCCAACGTACGCGGTCAGCTGCTGCCCCTAGTCGACCTGCGCCAGTTCCTGGGGAGCGGCGTCACCCCGGTCACCCGCAACACGCGCGTGATGGTCGTGAACCATCGCGAGATCCCCGCCGGGCTCCTGGTCGATGAGGTGCTCGGCTTCCGGCGCTTCGCGGAAGCGGAGTTCTCCGGCGATGCGCCGCCGACGGTGGCGCGCTGCGAGCGCTATCTCGCCGGCGCGTTCCGCCGCGCGCATGAGCAGTGGCCGGTGTTGAGTCTGCGGGCGGTGCTCGAGAGCCCCGCGTTCGCGGAGGCTGCGATATGAGTGCCGGCACACCCGCGCCCGCACCCGCACCCAACGCGCTGGCGCTGCTGTTGGCGCTGGCGGTGCTGCTGCTCGTGGGGAGCGGGGTGGCCAGTTACCTGCTGCTGGCGCGTCCCGCGCCCGCCGCGCACGCGGTTCCGG
>CATPBM010000112.1 GCA_955652625.1 uncultured Steroidobacteraceae bacterium | reverse complement strand
CTCGCAGCTCGCCGCGCTCGAGGGCGCGCGGGTGGCCGGCATCTGCACGGCCGCGGGAGGCGCGACGTCGCACGCCTCGATTCTCGCCGCCGCGATGGGCATTCCGGCACTCGTGGCGCTGGGTGCGCAGGTGCTCGCGCTGCCCGATGGCGCGGCTCTCGTGCTTGATGCGGAGCGCGGCTTCCTCGAGGTCGCCCCCGCGGCGGCGCGCCTCGCGCAGGCGCGCGTCGAGGTGGCCGCCCGGCTCGCGCAGCGCGCCGCCCTGCAGGCCGCGGCGCAGCGCGAGTGCCGTACCGCCGACGGCACGCGCATCGAGGTGCTCGCCAACATCGGCTCGTTCGCCGATGCGCAGGCCGCGGTGAACAATGGCGCTGAGGGCTGCGGCCTGCTGCGCACCGAGTTTTTGTTCCTCGACCGCCAGACCCCGCCCACGGAAGGCGAGCAGGCGGCGGAGTACCAGAGGATCGCCGATGCCCTGGGCGAGCGACCGCTTACCATCCGTACTCTGGATGCCGGCGGGGACAAGCCGATCGCCTACCTGCCGCTGCCACCGGAGGACAATCCGGCGCTGGGATTGCGCGGAGTGCGCACCAGCCTCGCGTACCCGCAGCTGCTGCGAACGCAACTGCGGGCGGTGCTCGGCATCCAGGGGCCGGCGCACTGCCGCCTGCTGTTGCCCATGATCACCGACATAGAGGAGATCCGTGTGGTGCGCGCGATGCTCGAGGAGGTGCGCCGCGAGCTCGGCCGCGTCGTTCCGATCGATGTCGGCGTCATGATCGAGACACCCGCCTCCGCGGTGCTGGCCGCTCGCATCGCCGCGGTGGCCGACTTCCTGTCCATCGGCACCAACGACCTGACGCAGTACACCCTGGCGATGGATCGCGGGCATCCACAGCTCGCCGCGCGCCTTGATGCTCTGCATCCGGCGGTGCTGCGCCTGATCGCAGGCACCGCGCAGGCCGCCCGCGAGCAGGGCTGTCATGCGGCCGTATGCGGCGGGCTCGCCTCCGAGCCGCTTGCGGCGCCCCTGCTCATCGGGCTCGGCGTACAGGAGCTGTCGGCCGTGCCCGCGGTCATTCCGCAACTCAAGGCGCACATTGCCAGCGTGACGCTGACGCAATGCCGCGCGCTGGCCGCGCAGGCGCTGCGCGAGGACACGGCTGCCGGGGTGCGCGCGCTGCTCGCGCGCGTGGGGTCTTCGCCTGAGGCGGTGGCCTCGTGAAGGGCTTCTTCGCCAGCCTGCAAAAGGTCGGTGGCGCGCTGATGCTGCCGATCGCGGTGCTGCCGATCGCGGGCCTCTTGCTGCGTCTGGGCCAGCCCGACCTGCTCGACTCCGCCTCGGTCGCGGCTGCCGGGGATGCGATCTTCTCGAACCTCGGCCTGCTGTTCGCGATCGGCGTCGCGGTGGGGCTGGCGCGCGAGAACCACGGTGCCGCAGGCCTGGCGAGCGTGGTGGCGTACCTCGTGGCGACCAAGGGGGCGGAGGTGCTGATCTCGGTGCCCGCCGAGGCGCTCGCGGACCTGAGCGGACGCGCGCGCGAGCTGGGGGTCGCGGCCTACAAGGCGCACGAGCTTTCCAAGCTCAGCGTGCCCGTGGGCATCCTTTCGGGGCTCATGGGTGGAGCGCTCTACAACCGCTTCTACAACATCCGCCTGCCCAGCTACCTGAGTTTCTTCGGCGGGCGGCGCTTCGTGCCGATCGTGAGCGGCTTCGGGGGGCTCGTGCTGGCGCTGGCCTTCGGCACCCAGTGGCAGCACCTGGAGCAGGGTATGGATGCCCTGAGCCACACGGTGCTGCACGCCGGGGCGTTCGGGCTGTTCGCGTATGGCGCGCTGAATCGCGTGCTGATCGTGACGGGGTTGCATCACATCATCAACAACATCGCCTGGTTCCTGCTCGGGGACTACCACGGCGTGACCGGCGACCTCAAGCGATTTTTCGCCGGCGACCCGAGTGCCGGCGCCTTCATGTCGGGCTTTTTCCCGGTGATGATGTTTGGTCTGCCGGCCGCATGCCTCGCCATGTATCACACGGCGCTCCCGGACCGGCGCCGCGCGGTGGGGGGACTGCTGGGCTCGATCGCGTTCACCTCGATCCTTACCGGCGTAACCGAGCCCATCGAGTTCACCTTCATCTTTCTCGCGCCCGCGCTCTACGCCGTGCACGCGCTCCTCACCGGGGTCGCGTTCATCATCATGAACGCGCTGCACGTAAGACTCGGGTTCGGCTTCTCGGCGGGCCTGTTCGACTACGTGCTGAACTTCAGCCGCGCCACGCGGCCGTTGTGGCTGCTGCCGGTGGGCGTGGTGTACTTCGCGCTGTACTACGGGCTGTTCCGATTCGTCATCGTCAGGTTAGATCTGAAGACCCCGGGTCGGGATGCCGGCGAGACGGTCGCGGCTGCGCCCGCCGAGCCAGCCGAGCGCGCGCACGAGTGGATTGCAGCACTCGGGGGTGCCGCGAACCTCATCTCCGTGGACGCGTGCACCACGCGCCTGCGCCTGCTGGTCGCAAGCCAGGCCGCGGTGCAGGAGCAGGCGCTGAAGCGCCTCGGCGCGCGCGGTATGGTTCGCCCCGGCGCCAACGCGCTGCAGGTCGTAGTCGGTCCGACGGCCGATCAGCTGGCCGGCGAAATCCGCAGCGCGCTGCATGGGACGGCGGCGCCTGTCACGCCCGCGAGCGCTCCCGCTGATGCCGCGCGAGCCACGAGTCCCGCGCCCGCGTGGCTGGGCGATGCGCGCGCCCTGCTGGCAGCCCTCGGTGGAGGCGGCAACGTGCGTACCGTGCAGGCGGCTGCAAGCCGTTTGCGTGTGGGCGTCGCCGATGCCGCGCTCATCGATCGCGGGGCTATCGCCAAGCTCGGGCTGCGCGGCGTGGCGGTGCCGGCTGCGGGCTGCGTCCACGTGATCGTAGGTCCCGCCGCGGCGGCCGCCGCGGCTGCGTTGCGGGGTTTGCTGTAGGTTAAAAGGGGCTGTTAGGACGCACGTGTCAGGGAAGGCGATGGCGGGAACGTTCAAGCCCGCGGTTGCGCTCAGGCGCTAGTATTTTCCTTTGAGCCGGTTTCCGCGTAACCTCAATATAATAAAAATGTGCCAGGGCGAGAATTTGGAGTGCCCGCGGCCATAACGCCAGAGGAAATGGAAGATGCTCATTCTCACACGGCGGGTCGGCGAGACCGTCATGATCGGCGACGATGTGACCGTTACGGTTCTGGGGGTAAAGGGCAACCAGGTGCGCGTCGGTATCAACGCGCCGAAACACATCGCTGTGCATCGCGAAGAGATCTACGAGCGCATCAAGCGCGAACAGCAGCAATCGGAAGACGTGTCAGAAAAGCCGAAGGTGGAGTTCGCGTCGCACTAGGCGCGCGTGGGTCCCAAGCCGCGGTGCGCGGCCGCCGGAAGAATCAGCGGTAGCTCGGCAACAGCGCTCGCGCCAGAGACTGCACTTCGTCGCGGCGCACGGCGCGTGCCGCTTCCTCGATGTCGGGAGCCAGCAGGCGATCGGTCTGCGCGAACGGCACTTTGAGCCGCAGGGCGCTGTGCGCACTGCTCAGGCGCGCTGAGGTCTTCAACGGCGCCCGGAAGTCCACGCCCTGGCAGGCGGCGAGAAACTCGATGGCAACGATGTTCCAGGCGTTGGCCGTCATTGCGATGAGGCGGCGCGCTCCATGGGTCGCCATGCTCACATGGTCTTCCTGGTTCGCGGAAGTTGGAATGCTGTCGACGCTTGCCGGGTGACAGAGCATGCGGTTCTCGGCGACCAGGCCCGCCGCGGTCACCTGCGCCATCATGAAACCTGAGTTCACTCCGCTGTCAGGTGTGAGGAAGGCGGGCAGGCCGCTCATCTTCGGATCCACGAGCAGCGCCACGCGCCGCTCGGCGATCGAGCCGATCTCCGCGCACGCGAGCGCGAGCACATCGGCCGCGAAGGCCACCGGCTCGGCGTGGAAGTTTCCGCCCGAGAGCACTTCGCCGGTGTCGGGAAACACCAGCGGGTTGTCGGTGACGGCGTTGGCCTCGGTCGTGAGCGTCGCGGCCTGTTGCGTCATGAGATCGAGGCACGCGCCCATCACCTGCGGCTGGCAGCGCAGCGAGTAGGGGTCCTGCACGCGCGCGCAGGTGCGGTGCGACTCGCGGATCTCACTGCCGGCGAGCAGCTCCAGGTACACCTGCGCCACGCGCGCCTGGCCGTCGTGGCCGCGCACGTGCTGGATACGCGGATCGAAGGGCACATCGCTCCCCTGCAGCGCATCGACTGACAGCGCCCCGCTCACCACCGCGCCTGCGTACACCCCCTCGAGCTCGAAGAGCCCCGCGAGCGCGAGCGCCGTGGAGACCTGTGTGCCGTTCAGCAGCGCCAGCCCCTCCTTGGGTCCGAGCGCGAGCGGGGCGAGCCCTTCCTGCGCAAGGGCTTCCGCGGCGGGCAGCACCTCCCCGTGGCGGCGAATCTCGCCGAGCCCGAGAATACTCAGGGAGAGGTGCGCGAGCGGGGCGAGGTCGCCTGAGGCGCCCACCGAACCCTGCGCGGGTACGCACGGAGTAAGCCCGGCGTTGATGAGACGCTCGAGAAAGCGTGCCAGTTCCTCGCTCACGCCCGAGAAACCCTGCAGCAGGCTCGTGAGCTTCAGCACCAGCGTCAGTCGCACGATGGCCTCATCGAGCAGCGGTCCGACGCCTGCGCTGTGCGAGAGGATGATGTTCCGTTGCAGGAGCGCGCGCTGCGCGGGTGCGATGCGCGTCTGTGCGAGGAGGCCAAAACCGGTATTGATGCCGTAGGCGGGCGCCTCCGCCGCGGCGAGCCGCATCGTCACGGCATGCGCCTCGCGCACCCCGCTCAGGCAAGCCGCGTCGATGGCGACCGTTAGCGGGCCTTCGTAGGCGCGCCGCAGGTCGGGGAGGCGCAGCGGCCGGGCGCCAAGTTTCAGGACGTCAGATTGGGCCATCGCAGAACCTCCGCCGCGCGGACCACGGTCCGGCGGGGGTTAAAGCCAATCCAATAGCCAAGTTCCTCCACGGAGCGCACGTTCCACACCACGAAGTCCGCGGCGTAGCCCGCTGCCAGGCACCCGCGCTCGTGCTGTAACCCGAGCGCCTGCGCCGCGTGGCGCGTCACCCCGAGCAGCGCCTCCTCCGCGGTGAGTCCGAACAGCCGCGTCGCCATGCTCATCGCGAGCAGCAGTGATGCACCCGGTGCCGAGCCGGGGTTGCAGTCGCTCGCGACCGCGATGGCCGTCCCCGCCGCCCGCAGTGCCGCGACCGGGGGCCGGCGCGTGGCCGCGAGGCAGTAGAAGGCAACCGGCAGCAGCACCGCGGCGGTGCCGGCGCCGGCCAGTGCCTCGGCCTCGGCCTCGCCGGCGAACTCCAGGTGATCGCAGGAGAGCGCTCCATAGCGCGCCGCCAGCAGCGAGCCGCCGAGGTTGCTGAGCTGTTCGGCGTGCATCTTCACGGGCACCCCGAGCGCGCGGGCGGCCGCGAACAGGCGCTCGGCCTGGGCGAGGCTGAAGGCGATGCTCTCGCAGAATACATCCACCGCATCCACCAGACCCTGCGCGGCGAGCTCCGGCAGCCATTCGTGCGCCACGGCGTCGATGTAGTCCTCGCCGCGCCCGCGGTACTCGGGCGGCAGGGTGTGGGCCGCCAAAAGCGTCGTGCGCACGGTGACCGGAAACGCCCGCCCCAGATGGCGCGCGACGCGCAGCATTTTCGCTTCGTCCGCGAGCGTGAGCCCGTAACCGGACTTGATCTCGAGCGTCGTCACGCCTTCGGCGATGAGTGCCGCCAGCCGCGGTGCGCTTTCATCGAACAGCTGCTGCTCGCTTGCTTCCCGCACCGCGCGCACGCTGGACACAATTCCGCCGCCGGCGCGCGCGATGTCCTCGTACGTGCGCCCCCGCAGGCGCTCGGCGTATTCCCCGGCGCGTGTGCCGGCGAACACCAGGTGCGTATGGCAGTCGATGAGCCCAGGGGTCACCCACGCCCCGCCGAGGTCGTGCGTCTCATCGGGCGTCACCGCAGGGAGTGACTGCTCCTCGCCCACCCACTCAATGCGCCCGCCCCGGGTCGTGAAGGCACCGTGCGTGAGGCGGCGCGCCGCGGCGTCGCAGGTCGCGAGCTGTGCGTTGCGCCAGAGCTTGAGCACTGCCGACATGATCTGAGCGTGCTCTAGCGCGCTGGCGCGAGGAAGGGCAGGTTGAGTCCGCGCTCGCGCGCGCACTGGATCGCCAGCTCATAGCCGGCATCGGCATGGCGCATGACGCCCGAGGCCGGATCATTCCACAACACCCGCTCGATGCGCCGCGCCGCGCCCGGGGTGCCG
>CATPBM010000111.1 GCA_955652625.1 uncultured Steroidobacteraceae bacterium | reverse complement strand
GGCGAGATCTTCCAGCAGCTGCAGGTGCTCGCCTTTGCGCTCAGCAACCACCGGGGCAAGCAGTGCCGCGGCGGTGCCCTCGGGCAGGCGCAGCACCTGGTCGACCATCTGGCTCACGGTCTGTGCGGTCAGATCGATGCCGTGATCGGGACAGCGCGGGATGCCGGCGCGCGCAAACAGCAGGCGCAGGTAGTCTAAAAAAACGTTGACCCAGAAACAATAAAAAAAAAAGTTGTGCGAGTTCGCCTTCTGCTCAATCGCGATCGAGGGGGAGAGCCCCTCGATGCTGTCGACGTCCGGCTTGTCCATGGTGGAGAGAAACTGCCGCGCGTAGGCGGACAGTGACTCGACGTAGCGGCGCTGGCCCTCGGCATAGAGTGTGTCGAAGGTGAGCGAGGATTTGCCCGAGCCGGACAATCCCGTGACCACGATCAGCCGCTCGCGCGGCAGGTCGAGACTCAGGTTCTTCAGGTTGTGGGTGCGCGCACCGCGCACACGAATGTGCTGCATTGAACCGTCAATGGTACGTGGGCGAGCCAGTCAGGCCCAAACCGCATAAATGGAGCGTGTTGCAACCCTTGACTACCTTTAAATATATCTTAAGATATATCTACAGCCACAAGGAGGACGTCATGTACCGTCATTTCTGTTATCCGGGCGCGGGGCGCTTTGGGGAAGGGTTCCGCGACTACTTCATGGGTCACCGGCATAGCCGCTTCGGGGGCTTCGCCAGCGGGTTCACCGGCGGCATGGGCATGGGGGGCCGGGCCTTTCGAGCCGGGCGCCGTCTTGCCTCCGGGGATCTGCAGCTGGTGCTCCTGGCTTTGCTGGCCGGACGGCCGAGTCATGGCTACGAGCTCATCAAGGCGCTCGAAGAGCGCTCCGGCGGCTTCTACAGCCCGAGCCCCGGCATGATCTATCCGGCACTCACCTGGCTCGAGGAGGTGGGTTACGCGAGCGTCGCCGCCGAAGGCGCGAAGAAGCTCTACAGCATCACCGACGCGGGGCGCGCATACCTCAGGGACAACCAGGAGGCCGCCGATGCGATGCTCGGCCAGCTCGAATACATCGGCCGCAAGATGGGCCGTGTGCGCGAGATTTTCGGGTTCGACGAGGATGACAACCCGGAGCTCGGCGCGGCGCGGCGCGAGCTCAGGCAGGCGCTGCGGGACAAGCGGGATGCATCCGCTGAGGAGAAGAGCCGCATCGCGGGAATACTGAAGAGCGCGGCGGAGCAGATTCGCGGCAAGGGCTGAACCGGCATCTGCCATCCCGGCGCGGGGCGGCGCCGCGCTCTATGCCGCCGTCACGGCGTCATAAACGAGCCGTGCGGTCGCGATGTCCTCCACGGCGAGACCGAGCGATTTGAACACCGTGGTGGCTTCGCGCCTGGGAACCCACGCGCCGGCGAACACTTCGCCGGCTTCCGCGAAAATCGCGGCCTTCGAGAGGATCACGTCGCCGGATTCCTTGAGTGCCGCGTCACGGGAATCGACGATCAGTGTGCCGCCGTTCATGGCCTCATCGTCGAGCTCCCGCCAGGTTGGGAGGCAGGCGCCGACCGCGTTGACGTGAGCGCCGGGCTTGAGCCACGCCCCACGAAGAACGGGCTCGCGACTGCTGGTCGCGGTCACGATGACATCCGCTCCGCGCACGGCGCTTTCAGCATCCATGGCGCGCGCGCCGTGGCGTGCCGCGAAGGCCTGCGCATGCGCGGGCGAGCGGCTCCAGACCCTCACCTCATCGAAGGGGCAGACGTGACGCAGCGCCTCGAGGTGCGCGTGCGCCTGCACGCCGCTGCCCAGGAGCGCCAGCACCCGGGCGCCGGCGCGGGCCACGTGGCGGGTCACGGCCGCCGACACCGCGGCGGTGCGCATTTCGGTGATGAGGCGCCCGTCGAGGACGGCGAGCGGGCGTCCCGTGTCGCTGTCGAAAAGCATGATCGTGGCGAGATGCGTGGGCAGGTCCGAGCCGGCGTTCTTCGGGTAGAAGCACACGAGCTTGGCTCCCATGCCCTCGCGCGTCACCGCGGGCATCACCCCAAGAAAGCGCTGGCCCTCCTCGACCGTGAGCACGGTGCGCACCGGTTGAGTCACCTCACCTGCCGAGAAGGCTATGAGTGCTCGCTCCATCGCGGGAACGAGCTGCTCGTAGCTCAGCACGCGGGCGATCTCGGCCTCGGAAATACTGCGTAGCATGGCCGGCTCCGTGTGACTTGCGGCCGCCACTCTACCGGTGCCGGCGGGCAGGGGCGAGAACGGTTCCCCCGTTACTGGCAGATTGCGTCCGCTTCAGCGGGTTCACGGCAGTCGTGCGGCTCCTCTAGAATGGCGCACTTACACTGGCAGGCGGACTCTCACCATGGCGCGCGGTATCAACAAAGTCATTCTCATCGGCAACCTCGGTGCCGATCCCGAAACCCGTGCCATGCCCTCGGGCACTACGGTTGCGAACCTGCGCATCGCCACCAGCGAGAGCTGGCGGGACAAGCAGACCGGCGAGCAGCAGGAGCGCACCGAGTGGCACCGCGTGGCGCTCTTCGGGCGGCTCGCCGAGATCGCCGGCGAATACCTGCGCAAGGGCTCACAGGTCTACATCGAAGGCAGCCTGCGCACCCGCAAGTGGCAGGACAAACAGGGCAATGAGCGCTACTCGACCGAGATCATCGGCAACGAGCTGCAGATGCT
>CATPBM010000110.1 GCA_955652625.1 uncultured Steroidobacteraceae bacterium | reverse complement strand
CCTCCGGGACACCCTTCACGGCGGAGGATCTGGTCGTTCTGAAGCGCGTGAGCGACCCGCAGGTGTCCCCGGATGGCCGCTACGTGGCCTTCGTGCAGCGCGAAACCGACATGCAGGCCAACAAGGGCCGCACCAGCGTCTGGTTCCTCGATCTGACACGCGCCGAAAACGCGTCTCCGCAGCCTCTGACGGATCTCAAGGACAACGCCTCGGGCCCACGCTGGGCGCCCGACAGCCGCACCCTGTACTTCCTGTCTGCGCACTCCGGCACGGCGCAGGTATGGCGCCTCGTGCTCGGGGGCGGCGAGGCGCGGCGGGTGACCGACTATCCGCTCGATGTCGGCTCGCTCAGTGTCTCCCCGCGCGGCGATGTGCTGGCGCTGTCGATGGAAGTCTTCCCGGACTGCGCCACCCTCACCTGCACGCAGGAGCGGCTGGCCGCGCGCTCCAAGGACAAGGCCACCGGCCGCAGCTACGATCGGCTCTTCATCCGCCACTGGGACACATGGAGCACTGGCACGCGCTCGCACCTGTTCAGCGCGCGCCTCGGCGCGGACGGCACGGCCGCAACGCCGGTGGATCTCTCCAGGGGTTTCGATGCCGACATCCCCGGCAAGCCTTTCGGCGGGGATGAGGACTTCGCCTTCAGCCCCGACGGCCGCTCGCTGGTGTTCTCGGCGCGCATCGCGGGGACCAGCGAGCCGTGGTCCACTAACTTCGACCTGTTCCAGGCGCCCGCAGACGGCAGCGCCGCGCCGGTGAATATCACGGCCGACAATCCGGCCTGGGACGCGCAGCCGGTGTTTCTTGCCAACGGGGATCTGGCGTGGCTCGCGCAGGAGCGCCCCGGGTTCGAGTCCGACCGCTTCCACATCATGCTCAAGAGTGCCCGCGGCGGCGCGGTGCGCTCCCTCACCCGCGGCTGGGACCGCTCGGTCGCGCGACTCGGAGCGACGCCCGACGGCAGGTCGCTCCTGGCGACGGTCGATGAGCTCGGCCAGCGCAAGCTGTACCGCGTGGACCCGAAGACCGGCACACCGCGCGAGCTCGTGGGCGCCGGCGAGGTCGACGGGTACAGCGCAACGCGGGCAAGCGTGGTGCTCGCGCGCGCCGACCTCGGGGAAGCGGATGATCTGTACCTAGTCGCGCTGGGCGGTGGCGCACCCAGGCGCCTGACGGATGTGAACCACGAGCTGCTCGCTGCGCGGCGCATGAGCGAGTTCGAGCAGTTCAGCTTCAGGGGCTGGAATGATGAGACCGTGTACGGGTACGTCGTGAAGCCCTACGGCTTCGAGCCCGGCAAGCGATATCCCACCGCGTTCGTCGTGCACGGCGGTCCGCAGGTGAGCATGCAGAACATCTGGACTTACCGCTGGAACGCGCAGACCTTTGCCGGCGCCGGCTACGCGGTGGTGATGATCGATTTCCACGGCTCGCCCGGTTACGGGCAGGCGTTCACCGACTCCATCAGCCGCGACTGGGGCGGCAAGCCGCTCGTGGACCTGCAGAAGGGACTCGCCGCGGCGCTCGCGAAGTACCCGTGGCTCGACGGCGAGCGCATCTGCGCGCTGGGAGCTTCCTACGGGGGCTTCATGATGAACTGGATCGAGGGCAACTGGCCGGAGCGCTTCCGCTGCATCGTCAATCACGACGGCGTGTTCGATCAGCGCATGATGTACTACGCGACCGAGGAGCTGTGGTTTCCCGAGTGGGAGTTCGGCGGGCCGTACTACGAGAACCCGAAAGACTACGAGCGCTTCAATCCGGCGGATTTCGTCTCCATGTGGCGCACGCCCATGCTCGTCATCCACGGCGAGCAGGACTTCCGCATCCCCTACTCACAGGGAATCGGCGCCTTCACGGCGCTGCAGCGCCGCGGCATCGAGAGCAGGCTCGTGGTGTTCCCCGACGAGAATCACTGGGTGCTGAAGCCGGCCAACAGCGTCCAGTGGTACCACACCGTGCTGGGGTGGCTCGACGCGCATCTGAAGAACTAACCGCACCAACCCAAGCGCTTCGTCGACGCGTCAGCGCACCGGCTCGATACGCATCTGAAAAACTGAGGCGGCTTGTCAGCGAGCCTTGCGGAACTTGTAGTCGCCGATCGACAAGGTGCCCGCGCCCAGTTCCGCCTGGTGCAAAGCGGCGCTGTCCCCGCCATCGGGACACACCTTGGGATCGTGCGTCGCGACGTAACGCTCCCCCTCCCTCTTCCATAGCAGCTCGCAGCCTTCCGCCTGCACGTCCTCGGTCACGATGCCGGTGAACAGCTCCTTGTTCTGCTGCCCGTCTCGCCAGCGCAGCGGCTCGGTGAACTGGTACAGCGTCATGACGATGCCGCGCTTGTCATCCACCCGGAAGCTGTACATCTTCTGGCTCAGGACGCGGCGCGGATCGTCAACCGCCATTTCCTGCGCATAGAAAACGTGATGCCCGAGCCGCGGCGTATTGACGTGCGTGATGACCAGGGCGACCACCTCGTGTCCGGGCCGCCCGCCGCTGCGCGCGTCGATCTCAGCCTGGGTGCTGTTCTCGTAGCGACCGGGCAGCAGGGCAAGCAGCTGCGTCATCTCACCCTCATGCACCTTGGTCTGGTCTGTGCAGGCAGTGCACAGGGCAACCAGGGCCATGAGGGCTGCCTGCGCGAGTGGCCGGTTCTTCATGAGCGTGGCGATCTCACCCATAGGATGCCCGCCATTGTGCGCGGTATTTCAACCCGAGGTCCATGAGGCGCTCCAGCAGCTGCCCGTAAGGCGTGCCCGCGGCGCGCGCGGATTCGGCGAAGTCCTCGGCGGTCTCGAGATTCGGATTGGCGTTGGCTTCCAGCACGTACACCTGCCCCTGGGGCGTGACCCGGAAATCCATGCGAGCATAACCGGACATGCCGAGAACCCGATAGATCCGGCGCGACAGCCGGTCGAGCGCGGTGAGCACTGGCGCGGGCAGATCGGCGGCGGCGCGGGTCGTGATGCCGTACTTCGCCTGGTAGCGCTTGTCCCATTTCACCTTGCGCGTGGCGATGCCGGCGAGCGAGTCGGGCAGGGAGCCGAACACCATCTCCCACACCGGCAGGCGGGTGAGACGTTCGTTGCCCAGGACTCCGACGTACAGCTCGCGCCCCTCGATGTACTCCTCCACCAGGGCGTCGGATTTCACCTGCTCGTGCACGAACCCGATGCGCTCTTTGAGCTTCGCTGCGTCCTCCACCACCGAGGCCTGGGCGATGCCCAGAGAGGCGTCCTCGACCGTGGATTTCACGAACAGCGGGAAACGCAGCTTCCTCGGCACGTGGAAGCGCGCGCCGCGGGGGAACACGGCGAACTGCGGCGTGGCGATGCGGTGGAACGCCAGCAGCTGCTTGCAGAGCGTCTTGTCACGCGACAGCAGCAGTCCCCGCGGATTGCAGCCGGTGTAGGGCTGGCGCATCAGCTCCAGGAACGCCACCACGTGCTGGTCGTAGGTGACGATGCCGTCGAATTCCTCCAGCAGGTTGAAGACGATGTCCGGTTCCCAGTCGGCGATCGCGCTGCGCAGCTCCGTGAGGCTGTCGAGCACGCCGATGCAGCGCACGTCGTGCCCGAGTTGCGCCAGCGTCGTGGCGACGTCGTACTCCGTGCGCCACTCCTCGATTTCCTTCTCGCTGTGTCCTTCGAGGCTCATCGGCGGCACCAGGCTCGCGTGCACCACGACGAGCGTGCGCAGTCGTCTCATAAGGGCAAGTGCGGAGTTGCGCCCTGGGAGTACAGTCCGGTGAGCCGCTCGAGCATCCAGCGCAAGTAGCGCCGCGCGTCACGGCGGTTGCCGCGCACGTAGAGCTGCAGCCGTTCGCTGCGCTCGATGAGCATGCGCAGGATCTGCTCGACGCTGTAGCGCTCGACTTTCAGGGCGCGCGCCACCACGGCGGCGAGCTGCCGGCCCTCGGCGCGCAGCAGGGTCGCGGCCCGCAACGCTCCGCGCCGCGGGCGCTCGGAGCTGAAGGCGCGTTGCAGCAGCTCATCGGCGAGCCCGCGTCGGATCAGCCGGTTGTGTGCGAGCTTGCGGCGGTAGTGCTGCGCCAGTGTGCGGGTGTTGAGATCGATCGGCTCGATGCGCGTGCGATTGCGCACCGGTGCGCGTTCATCACGCACGCTCGCCACCAGTTCATCCACCGCCTTGAGCTTGTGGAAGGCCGGCCAGTCGGCATAGTTCTTGCGCCAGCCGGATTTCGGCGTGAGCCACACCGCGAACGTCTCGGCAAAATCCTCGGTCGGGTGGGCCTGCGCGTACCACTCCCCGAGATGGTGCACGTAGCGCCGGCTCCCGGCGCGTGCGCGGTAGCGCGCCGGATACGGAAGGGAGGCCGGGCCGAAGACCGCGCGCCAGCGCCTGCGCCTTCGCAGGCGATAGGCGTTGTCGAGCGCGTGCCCGGCTTCGTGACGCAGGATACGCAGCAGCAGGCGCGTATTGCCGCCTTCAGCTTCGCGCATGACGCGTCGCTCGAGACGCTCGAGACGCGGGTGCGCAAGGTAGAACGGCACGGCGATGCCCGGCACGCCATCGGGCGAGAACCATTCCTCGGACAGCCACACGTGCGGTCGCAGGCGCACGCCGCGCCGCTCGAGGTCGGCGTACAGCCGACGCACGTGGCGCGCGAGCGGCGAGCGCTCGATGGAGAGCTTCAGATCGCAAAAGCGCATCTTGAGCAGCTGCTCGTCCGACAGCCGTACCCAGGGGCGCGGCTGAGCGCGGCCGGCCCGGCGCCTGCCGGTGCGCGCAGTTGTGGGACGGCCAGCGGCACGTGTCGGGGGCATACGTGGGAGCGAAGTACGGACGGGAGATTTTTAGAAACGCGAGCTTACCCAAGCGCTGGCGCGCTGTCTTCAGCATACGGCGCAGATTTCTTTCGCGGCCGCGGCTGGCGCGGCGCCATCGATGGGGAAGGTCAGCTCAGGCGCCGAACTCCAGCATCACGTGGGCCAACAGCCGGTCAGCGCAGCTTTCAATCAATTGCTGTTTCATCAGGCTGTTGCGCCACAATGTTGGGATTGCGCTTGCAGTGTAGTGCGCCCCGGCAAGCGCCCCGCACACCGCCGCCACCACATCGCAGTTGCCCCCGAGGTTGGCGGCGCCGAGCAGTGCATCACGCAGGTTCTGTGTGCGCGCAAAGACCTCGAGCGCCGCGGCAAGAGCCGCCGGTGCCGTGGCCCCGGCGGGCACCGCAACCGGGCCAGGCCCCGGGAGCGCTCCGGGGGTGGCATGCGCATGCCGCAGAATCGCGCTCTTGGGTTCCCCGGAGAGCGCCGCGTGCAGCGCCTGCGCCAGGGCACGGCACGCCGCCAGCACTGCCGGCGCCTGACAGGTGGTACGGGCAGCCTCGGCAGCCTGCTCAGCCGCCCGCCCCGGGTGGGCGAAGAAATACAATGCGACGGGGGCTACGCGCGACAGGGCTTCCGGATCCTGAGAGTCCGGATCATGGGTACCGGAGAAGGTCTGGCGTCGCCACAGCGCGAGCGCCAGCGCCCGGACAGTGCCCGCGGTGATGCCCAGGCACTGACCGGTCGCGGACATGTACCCCTCCTGCTGCCAGCGCCGGTAACGGGCGACCTGATCGCGGGCATCGAATCCGCGCTCGAGCAGGCTCTCGGCGAGGCATAGCGCCATGGCGGTGTCATCGCTCCAACCCCCGCGGGGCAGGTCGAAGGGCCCGCCGCCCAGCACGTCGCCCACGGGGGAAAAACGGCCGGGCCGGCCGTACTGGGTCGCAGCCGCCACGGCGTCCCCGGCTGCCAGGCCGAGCAGAGCACCCTGGAAGCGCCCCCGCAGGCCGCGCGCCGCCGACAGCGTGGCTGGATCGAACAGGGGATCGTGCTCAGGCAAGGCCTGTCGCGACCAGCTGCGCACGTAGTGAGTCTGCGCGTCGGTTTCCGG
>CATPBM010000109.1 GCA_955652625.1 uncultured Steroidobacteraceae bacterium | reverse complement strand
TCGCCGCGCCGCAGGCCTCGCGCCGTACTGAGTCGCTGCCACCCGGAACGACGGCAACAGCACCCAACTCAGGGCTGCTATTGCACGCCGCCCGGCCTCCCCATACACTGTTTGGCACTCATCGAGACCGGCTGAGGGATAAGGCCCTTAGACGCCGGGGCAACCGCCAGGCTTAACCACCCTGGAAAGGTGCCAACTCCTGCAACACCGCCTTCCGGGTGTAGACAGATGAGCGGTCAGCGTGGCCCCGGTCGTCATAAGACGTCAGGGGATGGACGCGACAAAGCCTGCCCTTCCTGGGCCGGCGCGCTCCGCAGGAATCCGGTGAGCCGGAGACAAGTTAACGCGGAGCATCCAGTGAGCAAATTCCCTCATACCCAGGCGCCCTGGGAGACAGCTGCCAACAACGGCTCGAGTCAGGTCACGCAGACGGTGCGTGCCGGCATCGAGTGCGACGACGTGACCGGTTGCGTCGTGCCGCCGCTGCATCTGACCTCGACGTTCGCCTTCCGCGGTTTCGCGGACAAGCGCGCCTATGACTACACGCGCTCGGGCAACCCGACGCGCGATCTGCTCGCGAACGCGCTCGCCGAGCTCGAGCAGGGCGCTGGCGCGGTGGTCACGGCCAGCGGCATGGCGGCCATCACCGTGGTGGGGTACCTCGTTCCCGTGGGCGCGCGCATTGTCGCGCCGCACGACTGTTACGGGGGCACCTATCGGCTCTTCGATGCGTGGCGGCGCCGCGGCGAGCGGCAGGTGGAGTTCGTCGACTTCGGTGATGAGGCGGCGCTCACCGCTGCGCTGTCGCGGCCGGCGGCGCTCGTGTGGATCGAGACCCCGAGCAACCCGCTGCTGCGCATCACTGACATCAGCGCGGTGGCCGCGCTCGGGCACGCGTGCGGGGCGCTGGTCGCCGTCGACAATACCTTCCTCTCGCCCGGCTGGCAGCAACCCCTCAGCTTTGGCGCGGACCTGGTGGTGCATTCGACCACCAAGTACCTCAATGGCCACAGCGACGTCGTGGGCGGGGCGATCGTGGCGCGCGAGCAGGGCCTGCACGAGCAGCTCGCGTGGTGGGCCAATTGCCTGGGGCTGACCGGCGCCCCCTTCGACAGCTTCATGACGCTGCGGGGCCTGCGGACCCTGCATGCGCGGCTGGAGCATCACGGACGCAACGCCCACGCCCTCGCGCACTGGCTGGACGAGCAGCCGAACGTGCAGCGCGTGTGGTATCCGGGACTCACCACTCACCCGGGGCACGAGCTGGCGCGCCGCCAGCAGCGCGCCTTCGGGGCGGTCGTGACCCTCGAGCTCGCCGGTGGGCACGAGGCGGTGCGCGCCTTCGTGGATGGGCTTACCTGCTTCTCGCTGGCGGAGTCCCTCGGCGGCGTGGAGAGCCTCATCGCCCATCCGGCGACCATGACCCATGCAGCGATGGACCCGGCGGCGCGGGAGCGGGCGGGGCTCACCGACGGACTGATCCGCCTGTCGATCGGAATCGAGGCGCTCGAGGATCTGCGCGCGGACCTGGCGGACGCGCTCAGGCGCGCCGCGGCTACCTTGCCGGTGCCCGCTCTGCGGCAGGCCCTCGCAGCCTGCTGAGCACCGCATCCCCGGCCTCGCGTGTCGAGAGTGCGCGCCCGTGTTCGGGCGCGAGATCGGCGGTGCGTGCGCCCTGTGCGAGCGCATCGGCGACTGCCCGCTCGAGCGCGGCGGCTTCCGCCTGCAGCTGCAGCGAATGGCGCAGCAGCAGGGCGACGCTGAGGATTGCCCCATAGGGGTTCGCGACGCCGCGTCCTGCAATGTCGGGCGCGGAGCCGTGAATGGGCTCGTAGATGCCGCGCCGGCCGCTGCCGAGTGACGCCGAAGGCAGCAGCCCCAGGGAGCCCGCGAGCATGGACGCCTCATCGGTGAGGATGTCGCCGAACATGTTCTCGGTGACCAGCACGTCGAAGTCGCGCGGGCTGCGGATGAGATGCATGGCGGCGGCATCCACCAGCATGTGATCGAGCGTAAGAAGCGGGAACTCGCGGCTGACGATGCGCTGTGTCACCTCGCGCCACAGGCGCGAGGTCTCCAGCACGTTGGCCTTGTCGATGGAAGTCAGTCGTCCGCGCCGGCCCGCCGCGAGACGCGCGGCGACCCGCACGATGCGCTCGATCTCCGAGACGGTGTAGGTGCAGACGTCGCTGGCGCCCTCGGCGTCGCGGCGCTTGTCGCCAAAGTAAATCCCGCCGGTCAGCTCGCGCACGAACAGCAGATCGACGCCACGCACCACCTCGGCCCTGAGTGTCGAGGCGTCCGTGAGCGCCGGGTGAACCTTGACGGGACGCAGGTTGGCAAACGCGCCGAGCTCCTTGCGCAGCCGCAGCAGGCCCGCTTCCGGACGCAGCGGCGCATCCGGCGCCGACCACTTCGGTCCGCCGATGGCCCCCAACAGCACCGCGTCCGAGGTGAGACAGGCCGCGAGCGTTTCCTTGGGCAGGGGATCGCCCTCGCTTTCGATCGCCGCGCCGCCGAATGGCAGCGCCGTGAGCTCGAAGTCGTGGCCAAACAGGCGCGCCACCGCGGCAAGACACCGCGAGCCTTCGGCGATGACCTCCGGACCGATGCCATCGCCTGCCAACACGGCCACGCGCGCTTTCATAGGCGCCGTTCGTAGGCCTCGATTGCGGCGCGTCGCTCCAGGAGAAACCCCAGCTCGTCGACTCCCGTGAGCAGGCAGTGCCGCGCGAAAGCCTCGAGGGGAAAATTCGCCGTGACGCCCGTGGGCAGCCTCAGGGTACCCGCGGCGACGTCGAGGCTGACCAGGGCGCCGGGGTGAGCGATGAGCCAGGCGCTGGTGGCCTCGTCCACGATCACCGGCAGCAGGCCGTTCTTCAGGGAGTTGTTGCGGAAAATATCCGCGATCTGGGTGCTGATGACCGCGCAAAACCCGTAATCGAGGAGCGCCCACGGCGCATGCTCGCGCGAGGAGCCGCAGCCGAAATTGTGACCCGCCACCAGAATCCGGCAGCCCTGTGCAGCCGGGAGGTTGAGCGCAAACTCCGGCCGCGGCGCGCCGGTGGCGTCGTAGCGCCAGTCGGCGAACAGCTGCGCGCCCAGGCCTGATCGTGTGGTCGTGGTCAGAAAGCGCGCCGGGATGATCTGGTCGGTGTCGATATTCGCCGCCGGGAGCACGACGGTGCGCGAAGCGAGCGATACGACGGGCTCCATGACCGCAACGCTCACATCAGCTCGCGCGGATCGGTGACGCGGCCGCGCACGGCGCTGGCGGCTGCGGTGAGCGGGCTCGCGAGGAGGGTGCGCGCACCCGCGCCCTGGCGGCCCTCGAAGTTACGGTTGCTGGTGCTGACGGCGTACTGCCCGCGCGGCACCACATCGCCGTTCATCCCTAAGCACATGGAGCAGCCGGACTCGCGCCACTCGGCGCCCGCCTCGAGAAACACCCGATCGAGCCCTTCCGCCTCTGCCTCGCGCTTCACCTGCTGCGAGCCGGGAACCACCAGCATGGTAAGCCCGGGGGCGATGCGGCGGCCGCGCAGCAGCTGCGCCGCGGCGCGCAGGTCCGAGAGGCGCGCATTGGTGCAACTGCCGAGGAACACGACGTTGACCGGCTGATCCTTGATGGCCTCACCGGGGGTAAGGCCCATGTAGGCGAGCGCCTGGGCGAACGCCGCATCCCCCGGCCGGCGCGGAATCTCCCCGCCAATCGGGATGACCATGCCGGGGTTGGTGCCGTAGGTGATCATGGGTTCCACGCCTGCGGCGTCCACGTTGAGCTCGCGGTCGAATTGCGCGCCCGCGTCCGTGGGCAGCTCGCGCCAGAGCGACAGGGCGCTCTCCCATGCCGCGCCGCGCGGCGCACGGGGCCGGCCCTGGAGGTAGGCGTAGGTGGTCTCGTCGGGGGCGATCATGCCGGCACGCGCACCTGCCTCGATGGACATGTTGCACACCGTCATGCGCTCGTCCATGTCGAGCGCGCGCACGCCCTCACCGCGATACTCGATGACGTGACCGGTGCCCCCGGAAACCCCGAGCCGGCCGATGATCGCGAGGATGAGGTCCTTGGCGGTCACGCCGGCGCGCCGGCGCCCGCTCACGTTCACGGCCAGCGTGCGTGGCTTGCGTTGCAGCAGGCACTGGGTGGCGAGCACGTGGCCGACCTCGGTGGTGCCGATGCCAAAGGCCAGCGCCCCGAGCGCGCCGTGGGTGCTCGTGTGGCTGTCGCCGCACACGATGGTCTTGCCGGGCTGCGTGAGCCCGAGCTCCGGGCCGATGACGTGCACGATGCCGCGCTGGGCGTGGGTGAGTCCGAGCAGCTCCACGCCGAACTCGGCGCAGTTCACTTCCAGCTCACGCACCTGGCGCGCCGCCGAATCGATGGCGATCGGGGCGCCGCCGAACACCTGGGCGGTGAGCGTCGGGATGGAATGGTCCATGGTGGCGAGCGTGCGCGCGGGGCTGTGCACGCGCAGAGCGCGCTCGCGCAGCACCGTGAAGGCCTGCGGGGAGGTGACTTCGTGGATCAGGTGCAGATCGATGTAGAGCACCGCAGGGGTGGCCGCGCTCTCGGGGCTTACCAGGTGACGCTGCCAGACCTTGTCGAAGAGCGTTTGCGGTGCGCGCGCCATCAGCCTGAGGCCGCGACCCGCGGCGCGGACATGTCCACGTAATCGAGCCAGCCCCACTTGTCGGCGGTCTTGCCCGAGAACAGGCCGAAGAACGCGCCTTGCAGCATCTCGGTCACAGGTCCTCGCTTGCCGTTGCCGACGGGGATGCGGTCCACCGAGCGGATGGGTGTGATCTCCACCGCCGTGCCGGTGAAGAACGCCTCGTCCGCGAGGTAGAGCATCTCGCGCGGCAGGGCGGATTCGCGCACCTCGATGCCGCGCTCACGCGCGAATCGCATCACGGTGTCACGCGTCAGGCCCCCGAGCACCGAGTGAGCGAGCGCCGGCGTGAGCAGCACCCCGTCCTTCACCAGGAACAGGTTCTCGCCCGAGCCTTCGCTCAGGTTGCCATCGGGGGAAAGACCGATGCCTTCGGCGAAGCCCAGGCGCCGCGCCTCAGCGCCGATCAGCTGACTCGAGAGGTAGTTGCCGCCCGCCTTGGCGAGCGCCGGCAGCGTGTTGGGCGCGACGCGCTGCCAGGAGGACACGCACGCATCCACGCCCGCTTCCTCTTCATCGTGGTGCAGATACTTGCCCCATTCCCAGGCGGCGATCGCCACCTCCGTGGGCGGCTCGGTTTTGGGCGTCACGCCGATCTCGCCGTAACCCTTGAATACTACCGGGCGGATGTAGGCGCCGCGCTTGAGAGCGTTGGAGGAGATGACCTGGCGGCAGGCCTCGTTCACTTGCTCCGGGGAAAAGGGCATGTGGATACGATAGATCTTCGCCGAGTCGAACAGGCGGCGCGTGTGATCGCGCAACCGGAAGATGGCCACCCCGCGGGGGGTCTCGTACGCGCGCACCCCTTCGAACACGGAGGAGCCGTAGTGCAGGGCATGCGACAGTACGTGCACCGTGGCCTTCTCCCACGGCACGAGCTTGCCGTTGAACCAGATGAATTGCGTGGCGGGGATGGGCATGGAGGCTCCTTAAGCGGACGTGGCCGCGGCGCGCTCCTCGCGCGTGCGCGCACCGGCCTGCGCCAGCTCGATGCGATTGATCACTTCGAGGAACGCCTGCGTCGCGGATTCCACGATATTGGTGCTCACGCTCGCGCCCCGATAGGTCTTGTGATTGTACTCCACGTACACCCGCGCCTCCCCCTGCGCGTCCTCGCCCTCGGACACCGCGTGCACCTCGAACTTGCGCAGCACGACGGCGATGGCGGTGGCCGCCTCGATCGCCTTGAAAGCCGCATCTACCGGGCCGTCCCCGCTCGCGCTGCGCTCTACCGTGCGCCCGTCGCTGTGCGCGAGTCGCACCTGGGCGTGCGCCGCGGCGTTGGTGCGTGCCTCGGTGGCGAGCTCAACGAGCGTCCAGGGGCCTGCCGCTGAGCCCTCGGCGCGCAGCACGAGCGCCTCGATGTCCCCGTCGAAGAGCTCCTTTTTCTTGTCCGCCAGCGCCTTGAATTCCTCGAAGATGCGGTTGAACTCCAGCTCATCGAGCTCGAACCCGAGAGCCTCCACGCGCTCGCGCAACGCATGCCGACCGCTGTGCTTGCCGAGCACCAGGTGGCTGCGCGACAGGCCGACGTCCTCGGGACGCAGGATCTCGTAGGTCGAGTGGTGCTTGAGCATGCCGTGCTGGTGAATGCCCGCCTCGTGCGCGAAGGCGTTCTCGCCCACCACCGCCTTGTTGCGCGGGATCGGCATGCCGGTGATGCTCGAGATGAGCCGCGAGGTGGGATACAGGCGGTTGGTGTGAATGCCCGTGGTCACGTTGAAGAACGCCGCGCGCGTCTTCAGCGCCATCACCACTTCCTCGAGCGAGCAGTTGCCGGCGCGCTCGCCGATGCCGTTGATGGTGCACTCGATCTGGCGCGCGCCCGCGACCACTGCGGTGAGGCTGTTGGCGACCGCCATCCCCAGATCGTCGTGGCAGTGAACCGAGAGCCGCACGCCCTCGATGCCGCGCACGTTCTTGCGCAGGTACCGGAACAGCTCGGCGAACTCGTCCGGGACGGTGTAGCCGACCGTGTCGGGGATGTTCAGTGTGGTGGCGCCGGCGCCTATCGCGACCTCGACCACCTGGGCGAGGAACTCCAGCTCGGTGCGCGAGGCGTCCTCGGGCGAGAACTCCACGTCCTCGCACAGCTCGCGCGCCCGCGCGACCCCCGCCGCGGCGAGCCGCAGGATCTCTTCCTGCGCCATGTTGAGCTTGTGCTGGCGGTGGATGGCGCTGGTGGCGAGGAACACGTGGATGCGGCGGCGCGCGGCGCCTGACAGCGCCTGCGCGGCGAGCTCGATGTCCTCCGCATGGCAGCGGGCGAGCGCGCACACGATCGGACCCTGCACCTCGCGGGCCACCGCCGCGACGCTCTCGAGGTCCCCGCGCGAGGCGGCCGGGAAGCCGGCCTCGATGACGTCCACCC
>CATPBM010000108.1 GCA_955652625.1 uncultured Steroidobacteraceae bacterium | reverse complement strand
CTCGCGGCGTTGCTGTTCCGGCCGGGATACCTGACGCGGGAGTTTCTGGCCGGCCGGCGCGCGCGCTACCTCCCGCCGGTGCGGCTGTACCTGGTGCTGACGGTGGCTTTTTTCCTGTTCGCCGCGGCGACCCAGCCGAAGCTCGAAGTGGTGAACTTCCAGGCGGAGCATCCGAGCACCTCGGGACTGCTGGTCCCGAAGGCCGGCGAGACGACGCAGCAGCGCGGCGATCGCCTGTGTGCGAATGCCGGCTATGTCGGGCCGTGGGCGGCGAAGATCGTGCCGCTCGTCAGGCAGAACTGCCGCAAGATGGTCGAAGACGGCGGCCGTCACCTCTCGGAGGCCTTCCTGCACAACCTGCCGCGGGCGATGTTCGTGTTCCTGCCGCTGCTGGCGGGCATCATGACGCTGCTCTACTGGCGGCCGCGCCACTACTACGTCGAGCACCTGCTGCTGCTGGTGCACAATCACGCCTTCGTGTTCCTGGCGGTCATGCTCGCCTGGATGCTGAACACGCTGCTGCCGCCCGTGGCGCCGTGGGTCAGGTTCGCGGTGAGCGTCTATTTCGTGTGGTACATGTACCGCTCGATGCGCGTCGCCTATGGCCAGGGAAGGCTGCTCACATCCGGCAAGTTGGTGCTGCTCGCTTTCTTCTACGTGTTGTTCGGCATGTTCACCCTCGTCCTCACCAGTCTCTACAGCGTCCTCACGCTGTGAAGGAGTTCTGTATGCGTACCCTCATCATCACCGCGCTTCTCATGGGCGCCTCCTCCCTGGCATTCGCCCAGGAGCGCACCCCCTCGCCCGCCGGCGCCGAGGTCTACATCATCAGCCCGAACAATGGCGCCAGGGTCCACAGCCCCGTGCTCGTGCAGTTCGGATTGAAGGGCATGGGGATCGCCCCCGCCGGCGTCAAGTTCGACAACAGCGGTCACCATCACCTGCTGGTCGACACCGAGGTCCCCACCAACCTGGCGGCACCGCTCCCCACGACCGACAAGATCGTGCACTTCGGCAAGGGCCAGACCGAGACGATGCTGACTCTGCCGCCCGGCAAGCACGCCCTCCAGCTGCTGCTCGGGGATATGAATCATGTGCCGCACGACCCGGCGGTGATCTCGAAGAAGCTCACCATCACCGTCGTGAAGTAACGGCAGCGATCAGGAAGCGAGCCTCATGACGCGCGCTGTCCTGCACGTGGACATGGATGCGTTCTACGCATCGGTCGAGCAGCACGACGACCCGAGTCTCGCCGGCAAGCCACTGGTGGTGGGTTGGGAAGGCGGGCGCGGCGTGGTGGCGGCCGCGAGCTATGAGGTGCGCCGCTACGGGGTACACTCGGCCATGCCGATGCGCACGGCGCTGAAGCTGTGCCCGCACGCCGTGTGCGTGCGCCCGCGCATGCAGCGCTACCAGGAAGTTTCCGCAACCGTGTTCGGCGTGCTGCGGGAGGTGACGCCGCTGGTGCAGGGCCTGTCGCTCGATGAGGCGTTCCTCGACGTCACCGCCAGCCAGGAGCTGCTCGGCGGCGCCGTCGACATCGCCCGGCGCATCAAGCGCCGCATCCGCGAGCTCACCGGGGTCACCGCTTCGGTAGGCGTGGCGCCCAACAAGCTGGTGGCGAAAATCGCCTCCGATCTGGAAAAGCCCGACGGCCTCACGGTCGTGGCGGCGGAGCGCGTGCGCGAGGTGCTCGATCCCTTGTCGGTGCGGCGCATGCCCGGCCTCGGGCGCAAGACCGGCGCACGGGTCGAAGCGGCCGGGATCCACACGCTCGGCGAGCTGCGCAGCGCCCCCGATGCTGTGCTCTGGCCGCTGTTCGGGCGCTACTCGCCCTGGATCCGTGAGCGCGCCTCGGGCGTAGACGACCGGCCGGTGCTGCCGGAGCTCGAGGAGAAGTCCCTGAGCGCCGAGGACACGTTCGAACACGACATCGCCGATGCGCGCAGCCTGCACCGCCAGCTCGCGCGCCTCGCCGATGTCGCCGCCAGCCGGCTGCGCGGCAGGCAGCTGATGGCGGGGTGCATCGGGGTGAAAATCCGCCGCGACGACTTCACGACCTTTACGCGCCAGCGCGTCGTCGCTCCGCCGGCTTGCGAGGGCCGCGCGATCGCCGGGGTGGCCGCGGAGCTGCTCGCCCGCTGGCTCGCTGGCAATCCGGGTGCGAAACTTCGCCTCCTGGGGGTGGTCCTCACTGAACTGACGCCCGCATCGCAGCTGGGACTGTTCGACGAACCGCGCCTGCAGGGCGCGCTGGATGCCGCGCTGGACGAGGCGCGCGCGCGTTTCGGGAGCCGGGCGCTACGGCGCGGCAGCACCATCGAGTAGCATCGCGCCATGTACCTGACGTTCTTCGGCCTGCACGAAAAACCCTTCGCCATCACGCCTGATCCGCGCTACCTCTACCTGAGCGAGCGGCACGCCGAGGCGCTGGCGCACCTGCTTTATGGCATTAACGAAGCGGGCGGTTTCGTGCAGCTCACAGGCGAAGTGGGCACGGGCAAGACGACCATCGTGCGCTCGCTCCTGGCGCAGACGCCCAAGAACGCCGAGATCGCGCTCATCCTCAATCCCAAGATGACCGCCCCGGAGTTCCTGCTCACCATCTGCGAGGAGCTCGGCATCGGGGTGCCCGACTCCGCGCTCGAGAGCCTGAAGGATCTGGTCGATATTCTCAGCCACTACCTGCTGCGTGCCCACGCCGCCGGGCGTCGCGTGGTGCTGGTGGTGGACGAGGCGCAGAACCTCTCGCCGGAAGTGCTCGAGCAGGTGCGCCTGCTCACCAATCTCGAAACCAACACCCAGAAGCTGTTGCAGATCATCCTGATCGGGCAACCGGAGTTGCGCGAGCTGCTCGGACGTAATGAGCTGCGCCAGCTCGCGCAGCGCATCACCGGCCGTTATCACCTCAATCCCCTCTCGCGCGAGGAGACTTCCGCTTACGTACTGCACCGGCTGCGGGTTGCGGGCGCAACCAACGACATTTTCGCAGCCGCGGCGCTGAACGAAGTGTTTCGCCTTTCGCAGGGCGTGCCGCGGGTCATCAATGTCATCTGTGATCGCGCGCTCCTCGGCGCGTACTCGCTCGACCGCCACCGCGTCCCGGTCACCCTGGTGCGCAATGCCGCCGCCGAGGTGTTCGGCCGGCGCTTCACGCCGCACTGGCTGCCCTGGGCCCTGACCGCGGCCGGCGCCGTGGCGCTCGCGGTGT
>CATPBM010000107.1 GCA_955652625.1 uncultured Steroidobacteraceae bacterium | reverse complement strand
GTGCCAGCTCGGCAAGCTCACCCCGGAGCTTGCCCTGGCTATCGAAAAGCTCCTGCGGCCGATAGCTGCGCATCCAGTCCTCGAGCAATTGCAGATGCTGCGGGTTGGTGCGCACTTCTGCCAGCGGTACCTGGTGAGCCCGAAAGGTGCCCTCCACGGCTTGCCCGTCGACGACCTTGGGGCCCGTCCACCCCTTGGGCGTAATGAGCACGATCATGGGCCAGGGCGGACGGACCTTGAGCCTTCCCATGCGCGCCTCAGTCTGAATGTGCCTGATCTCAGCCACGATCTTGTCGAGGGTGGCGGCCATCAGAGGATGCATGTGCATCGGATCGTCGCCCTCGACGACGTAGGGGTTGTAGCCATTGCCGCGCAGAAACTGCTCACGCTCCTCGCTTCCGATGCGCGCCAGCAAGGTAGGATTGGCGATCTTGTAGCCGTTGAGATGCAGTATCGGCAGCACGGCCCCATCGCTCGCGGGATTGAGGAACTTGTTGCCGTTCCAGCCTGCCGCCAGCGGCCCGGTCTCCGCCTCACCATCACCGACGACGCAGGCGACGATGAGACCAGGATTGTCGAACACGGCCCCGTACGCGTGACTGAGGGAGTAGCCGAGCTCACCCCCCTCGTGAATGGATCCCGGAGTCTCGGGCGCCACATGGCTCGGAATGCCGCCGGGGAAAGAGAATTGCCTGAAGAGCTTTCTCATCCCCTCTTCGTCCTGGGTGATCTCTGGGTAGAACTCGCTGTACGTGCCCTCGAGATAGGTGTTGCCCACCAGCGCCGGCCCGCCGTGTCCGGGTCCGGATATGTAGATCATGTCGAGATCGTATTGGCGGATGATCCGGTTCAGATGTACGTAAATGAAGTTCTGCCCTGGGGTGGTGCCCCAGTGTCCGAGCAGCCGCGCTTTGATGTGCTGCGGCTTGAGCGCTTCATGCAACAGTGGATTCTCAGACAGGTAGATCTGTCCGACCGACAGGTAGTTCGCTGCACGCCAGTAGGCGTGCATGCGCCGCAGGAGCTCGGGATCGAGTCTATCGTTCATCGTGACCTCCTTCAGGCGCCGTGGCCCGCGCGTACCCGTGCGACCTGGAGCACGATCCCGTGCTCGCCAGCGGCCAGGGTTCAGACGTACATTCCCCGCAGTGAACATACACACCGCACGTGACATTCGCCCGGTCTGCGGGGCGCGATGAGTATTTTAACGGTCAATAGCGGCAGCACCTCCGTCAAGCTTGCGCTTTACGACCTCAGCTCCGTCGACGCTCCCCTGCACGTTGCCACGCAACGTCATTCCGGTCACGACCTGGAGCCGACTGCGCTGCTGCGCGCAATTGGTGCGCAGCTGCAGGGGCCGCCGCAGGCTCTGGCCCACCGTATCGTTCACGGCGGCACCCGATTCGTGCAACCCACACGCCTTGATGCCGACGTCATTGCCGCGATCGAGGAGCTTTCGCCACTCGCCCCGCTACACAATCCCGTGGCGCTGCGCTGGGTCGCCGCTGCGCGCGAGCTCTGGGGAGCGCAGATTCCGCAGGTGGCCGTGTTCGACACGGCGTACTTCGCGAACCTGCCGCGTGTGGCGGCTGAGTATGCGCTGTCTCCGCGCCTCGGCGTCGAGCGCGGCGTGCGGCGCTATGGATTTCACGGCCTCGCTCACGAGGCCATGTGGCATAGCTGGTGCGCACTGTATCCGGACCTGCCCCGCGGCGGGCGGCTCATCACGCTGCAGCTCGGCGGCGGTTGTTCAATCGCCGCCATCGATCGCGGCCGGCCGGCTGATACGTCAATGGGGTTCTCGCCTCTCGAGGGACTGGTCATGGCCACGCGCTCAGGGGATCTGGACGCGGCAGTCGTTCCGTACCTGCAACGTCAACTGGCGCTGACAGGGGATGAGGTCGTGAAGCTTCTGAATACCGAATCGGGGCTCGCCGGCGTATCGGGAGCGGGAGCGGAAGCCAATCCGGCAGCGCTGCTCGCCGATCCTTCGGCCCAGGCGCAGTTCGCCGTGGAGCTCTACTGCTATCGGATCCGCAAGTACCTGGGTGCGTACCTGGCCGTACTCGGGGGTTGCGACGGCATCGTTTTCGGCGGTGGCGTCGGCGAGCACGTGGCTGGCGTGCGCTCGCGTGCCCTTGCAGGTCTTGCCTGGGCTGGTGCCCTCCTCGATCCCGCCCTCAACGATGCGGCAGCGGGCGGCGATGCGCGGGTCAGTGCAGCCGCGGCTCCTATAAAAGTGCACGTGATCAGCGTTGACGAGGAGTCAGTGCTCGCCCGCGCTGCCGCTTCCCTCGCCCATAACCAGGCGGTCAGCGCCGCCGGTTAACTGTGGTGGCGCTACACCCTGTACGGTGCGCTGCCTGTGTGCGCGCCACTCCGCGGTGCTGCCGGGGCCAAATGCCGCGAACCGTTTCTCAGTTGCGCGTGACGGGTGTTTCCCGGAGCCCGGGCAGAGCCGGCTAGGGCCTGCTGCGCGCGCTTCTGTCGAATCCTGACTCGTTCGTTCGTCTAGTAGT
>CATPBM010000106.1 GCA_955652625.1 uncultured Steroidobacteraceae bacterium | reverse complement strand
GTCGTCCACGATTAAGGCCCGTTTTGCTCCCATGTTCCGCTCGAACCACCGGCGGTGCGGTAGGCGGCGGAAAGTGTAGCCCAGAACCGCCCGCGTTCCACTGCTGTCGCGGAGCGAAGACGCGCTGCGGCCTGGCGGGGTGACTTAATGAATCAGGCCAGCACGCGGGCGGCGCGCGCAGCTGCGCGTGGCGTGCTGCGCAACTCGCCGTAGAGGTCGACCAGGCGCCGCGCCATGGTCGCCGAGGACCAGGTGCGCGCATACACGCGGCCGCGCGCCGCGAGCCCCTCGCGCAGGCCCGCATCCGCAAGCACGCGCGCCACCGCGTCGGCGAATGCAGCGCGCTCCTCGGGCACGATGAGCGCACCGCTCCCGGGCACGAGGATCGAACGCGTGCCGAGCTCGGCCGTCGAGACTACCGCAGTCCCCTGAGCCATGGCCTCGAGCAGCACCAGCCCCTGGGTCTCGGTGCGCGAGGCGAACACGAACACGTCTGCCGCCGCGTAACAGTCGAGCAGCGCGCTGTCCCGATCCAGGTAACCGGCAAAGTGGACCTGCTGGGTAAGTCCGAGAGCGGCCACCTGCTGACGCAGCGGCTCGCGCGCCGGCCCCTCCCCCGCGATCACCAGCAACGCCTCCGGCACCGACTTCAGCACCTGCGCGAACACCTGCACCAGGAAGCCGATGTTCTTCTCGTGCGCGACGCGCCCGATGTAGGTCACCAGCGGCCGCTCGGGAGCGATGCCGGCGCGCGCGCGGAATGCGGCGCCGTCGCCGGCGCGGAAACGGTCGGCCGCGAGCCCGGTCGGCAGCACGTGAATGGGAGTCGTCACGCCGTACGCGCTGAGCACCGCGCGCATCGGCTCGGAGGGGGCGATCAGCGCCTGCACGGTGGCGCACTGCGAACGGGTGAAACTGCGTGCCAGGAACCGGCTCACGGCGCGCGGCAGCACCGGCAGGTAGTGATGCAGGTACTCCTCAAAAAAGGTGTGATAGGTCGCGAGGCAGGGAATGTTGGCGCGGCGCGCGAAACGCACGCCGGCGTAGTGGGCGACGAACGGGGTGTGGATGTGCACCAGGTCGAACTCGCCGCGGGGCAAGGCATCGAGCGCGCGCGTCAGGCAACGCCATACCATGCGCCGATCCTCCGGGTCGCGCGGCACGCGCGCCGCGGCCACGCGCAGCACGCCCTGCTCCTCAGGCGCCCCTGCGCTGTCTGCGCCGGCGCGGCGCGCTTCATAGGAGGGCGCAACGAGTTGCGTTTCGACGCCGTGGGTCGCGAGGTCCTCGCGAAAAGTGCGGATGGAAGTTGAAACGCCGTTGACGCGCGGAAAGTAGACGTCGGAAATGAACAGCACGCGCACGCGCTAGAGCACCGTACGCGCGAAGGGCGCCGTTGCGAGAGAGCCTCGTATCACGTCAACTCAAGTAAAAGCCAGGCCGAGTTCCGCGAGCGTAGCGCCGATGGCCGCTCCGGCGAGCAGGTCCGAAGGATAGTGCAGGCCGAGGATCACGCGCGAGCCGGCGATCAGCGCCGCGAGCGGCACGAGCACCCAGGCGAGCTCGGGGAAATGCGCGCACGCCTGCCAGGTGAAGGACACGGCGTGCAGGGTATGTCCGGAAGGAAAGCTGTAGCGATCGAGCGGCGCAGCCGCCAGGCTGATCGTGTCGTGCCTGATGAACGGGCGCTCACGCACGAACACCCGCTTCAGCAACGTGTAGACCGCCACCCCCAGCGCGCCGGTCAGCGCCATGACCATCGCCGGCTTCATTGCGGCCGCGCCACAAAGCAGCGGCAGGGCGAGCATCAGCCCGTACCAAACGATGCCATCGCCCAGGCGGCTCGCGATCTGAAAGATGCGGCGTGGGAGCGCGAAGGCGGCGCCGCGGTTCAGCCGCCGGCACAAGTCGTACTCTGCGGCGTCGACGCGCGCGATGAACGCATTGAAACCGGTCGCTTTCATGACGCGTACAGCCTCGCTCAAGTACGCGTCAGTCCCATGAATGAAAGATTAAGCGTTTGTTGCGACAACGAGTTACGCGCTATTTCGTGTGCTCTACGTCACATAATTGTTGCGCCGTGCCGTAGGCACCTCCCGGCGGGCAGCGGGCGGCTAGATCAGCGCGGTGGCAGGCCAGCCAGGGCAGCCGTGGCCAGGCGCGAGCCGGAGCCCGGGGCGTGGGCGAGAAACAGTGACGGCTCGGTGATCTCCAGCTCCAGCAGGCGCGGACTCCCCTGCGCATCGCGGATGAGGTCCACGCGCGCATACAGCAGCGTGCCGAAGGGCAGGTGCGCCAGTACCCGCTCTGCCGCCGCGAGCTCATCGGCGCCGGGGATCCGGGGGCTGATCGCTTCGGGCGCGAACAGCCCCTGCGTCGAGGGCGCGCCCGGGGGCAGCAGGGGCCCCTTGCGGATGGCGTGACTGAAGCGGCCGGCAATGAACATGAGGGCGGTCTCGCCGTGCACATCCACCCCGGAAAGATACGGCTGCAACATGACGCTGCGCTGCGCGGCGAGCAGGCGGTTCATGTGCACGAGGATCTCTGCCGTGGCGGTGCGTGCGTGGCGGCGGGTGTCGCGCGAGCCCGCCCCCACTGCCGGCTTCACTACCACCTCCGCGCAGCTGTGCTGCGCGAGAAACTCCCGCAGCACCGCGCCCGCGTCCGCCCCGGGATCCGCGTAGCAGGTGGGCACCACCGCAAGGCCCGCGCGGGCGAGCTCGTGCAGGTAATGCTTGTCGGAGTTCCAGCGCACCACCGGCGCGGGGTTCATGAGCCTCGTGACCGAAGCGGTGTGCTCCACCCAGGTGAGAAACTCCGGCAGGCGCTCGGTGTAATCCCAGGCGGAGCGCAGCAGCGCGATATCGAAGCGCGCCCAATCGACCCCGGCATCGTCCCAGTTGGCGATCTCTGCGTGCGCGCCGGCGGCGGCGAACGCCGCCAGCAGCGGCGGCATGTCCTCGTCGAGCCCGCGTGCGGCGCGCGCGCTCACCAGGGCGACGGCCGGCTTCACTCCCTGATTCCCGTGCCCCGGTTCATGAGTCCCACTGCCACCGCGAACAGCACGATCGCCGCCGACGCCATGAGCGCGAACGCAACACCGACATCGACGTCCGAGACTCCGAGGAATCCGAAGCGGAAGGCATTGACCATGTAGAGGATGGGATTCACGTACGAGAGGTTCTGCGCCCAGTCCGGCAGCAGGCTCACCGAGTAGAACACCCCGCCGAAATAGGTGAGCGGCGTGAGCACGAAGGCCGGGATCCAGTTCACCTGGTCGAAGTTCTTGGCGAACAGCGCGTTGAGAAAGCCTGCCAGGGCGAAGGTGAGCGACGTCAGCACCAGCGCCGTGAAGATCAGCGCCAGGTGGTGCACGTGCAGGTGCGTGAACACCAGCGACACGACGGTCACGGCCAGGCCCACCAGTACGCCGCGCACCACCCCGCCGGTGGCATAGCCGGCGACGATCACCCAGTTCGGCAGCGGCGAGACCAGCAGCTCCTCGACGTGCTTGCCGAACTTGGCGCCAAAGAACGAAGCAACGACGTTGCCATAGGAGTTGGTGATCACCGACATCATGATGAGGCCCGGGGCGATGAACTGCTTGTAGTCGAAGCCGCCCATCACCCCGACGCGCCGGCCGATGAGGCTGCCGAAAATCGCGAAATACAACACCGCGGTCACCACCGACGGCACTATGGTCTGGCCCCAGATGCGGATGATGCGGCCGTACTCACGGATGACGATGGTCTTGAAGCCGATCCAGCGCACCACGTTCAGGCGGATCGGCGGCGCGGCGGCCTGCGCCACGCTGTTCATCGCGCCACCTCTGCCGGGGTGCGCGGCGTCGCGGGCGCTCCCGCGGAGGCAACCTCGCCTGCGCCTTCGCCGGGGATGGCGCGTCCCTCGACCAGACGCATGAAAATCTCCTCCAGCCGGTTCACCTTGTTGCGCATGCTCAGGACCTCGATGCCGAGCGCGGAAAGGCGCGCGAAGATCTCGTTGATGCTCTCCTCCTTCGATACCTCCACCTCGAGGGTGTGATCGTCGACGAGCCGCGTCACATAACCCTCGAGGTGCGGGGCCACGCCGAGGGATTCACGCAGGTTGAGCACGAAGGTCGCCACATGGAGCCTGCCCAGGAGGCTGCGCATGCCATCGCGCTCGATGATGCGCCCACCATTGATGATGGCGATGTTGCGGCACAGGGTCTCGGCCTCCTCGAGGTAATGCGTGGTGAGAATGATGGTGGTGCCGCGCGCGTTGATCTCGCGCAGGAAGTCCCACATCGAGCGCCGGATCTCGATGTCGACGCCGGCGGTGGGCTCATCGAGAATCAGCAGGCGCGGCTCGTGCATCAGTGCGCGCGCAATCATCAGGCGGCGCTTCATGCCACCGGACAGCCCACGGGAGATGCCGTTGCGCTTGTCCCACAGCTGCAGCTGCTTCAGGTACTTCTCGGCGCGCTCGCGCGCCACCTGGCGCGGGATGCCGTAGAAGCCCGCCTGGTTGACCACGATGGTGTGCGGCGTCTCGAACATGTTGAAGTTGATTTCCTGCGGCACGATGCCGATGCAGGCCTTGGCCGCTTCGAGCTCGCGGTCGATGTCGTGGCCGAAGACGCGCGCCTCACCGGCCGTCTTGTTGACGAGCGAGGTGATGATGCCGATCAGGGTGGTCTTGCCGGCGCCGTTGGGCCCGAGCAGCGCGAAGAAATCGCCGCGCTCGACCTCCAGGTCGACGCCCTTGAGCGCCTGCACGCCGTTGCTGTAGGTCTTGGTGAGTCCGCGTACCGAAAGTGCGTTCATGACAAAAGCATCGGGGGTCGCGCCCGACAGCGCAAGTGAGCCTGAGTCCACCCCGCGGTTGCTGGCCGCAAAAGCGCGCCAGAGGGGCCGCAAACCGCACTCTTGCGGCCGCGGCGCCGGGTGAACAATGCCTCCGTCGGGGTATTGACGACGTGCGCGGCGCAGCCGGGAAAGTCAGCTTGCCGTCTTCAGCAGCTCGCCCGTGCCGACGCCGCCGCCCTCACCCGCAGGCTCGTGGAAGGACCAGCCGTCGCGCCCGCGGTCCTTGCTGGCGTAGAGTGCGATGTCGGCAAGGCGCACGGCGTGCTCGTGGGAATAGCTGCCACCCGGATCCACTGTGGTCACGCCGATGCTCACCGTGATGTACGGCCGCGTGGTCGAGGCACTGTGGGCGATGCCGAGATCCGCCACCGCCTTGAGCGCGCGTTCGGCCGCGCCACTGGCGTCCGCGCGATCGCCGCCCACCAGGATGGCGGCGATCTCTTCCCCGCCATAGCGCGCCACGACGTCGAGCGGACGGCGCCTCACTGCCATGCGGATGGCGGCGGCGACTTCCTGCAGACAGCGATCGCCTGCCTGGTGTCCGTAACGATCGTTGTAAGCCTTGAAGTGATCGATGTCGATCAGCATCACTGACACCGGCAGTCGCGCGACCTGCGCGTGCTGCCAGAGGCTGCGCGCCTGCTCCTCGAGGGCGGCGCGGTTCAAAAGTCCCGTGAGCCCGTCATGCGTGGCGACCTCCGCGAGGCGCCGCCGCTCGAGGAATGCCACGCGGTTGGCATATTCGAGCGCGTAGCAGCCGGCGCCGCCGATGAGGTTGGCGCAGAACAGCACCCACAGTGAGTAAATCGCCACCGGCGTGGCAATGGCGCCGAGCAGTGCCGCGGTGGAATACGCGGCGATCAGCAGCAGGTTGCAGCGCACGGCCGCACGGAACGACAGACCCAGCATGAAGTAGAAAAAAAATGCGACCAGCAGCAGGCGCGCCGCCACCAGTGGCAGCTGCGCGGGAGTCGCCTCCACGGCCATGAGCACAGTGCCCACTCCAAACAGCGGCGCCGCCGTCTGGATGGCCGCCTGGTACCAGCGCATGTACAGCCGCGGCGTGCTGAGCACCATCATGATGAGCACCAGCGGCAGCTGCAGGCCGAAGCGCCAGATATCCGGGCGCGCCAGGCGCGGCCCAACCAGCAGCCAGTGATCGATGACGGCGAAACCAAGCGTCGTGGTCAGCGCGACCACGAGGCTCATGCGCACCCACGGGCGTGAGGCCGCCCGATAGCTCAGGAGAAATTGATGCTCGAGCTCCGCGTCGCGGAAGCGCAGCTGCAGGGGTCTCGCGGCGCTGTGCTCACCGGACGGCTTGCTCTGTGACTGCGTCGTGCGCAACCGCCGCCCCCTTCAACGCGATCGGCTCCCTCTAGCGCAGCGGATCTTGCTCGCGGTCGGTTTTGATTGTCTCGGAAGCCTTGACCCGGGTGCGCCACACTTCGTAGGGATCCCAGCCGGAACGCGGACGCTCAACTCTGTCCAGTCCGTTTACAGTCCCGGTAAATTCCTCGTTGGCCGCCGGTGGTATCCGCGTGCCTGCGGCAAATGCCGCTCCTTTCCGTTTCATCTGCTCGCGCTCCTGCTTGTTGTCTTAGTGGGATCTCGTTGTTATCTGTCTCGCCTGTCGCCCTTCCATAGACCGACGTGGCTCATGAAGTTTATGTCGTCCGGGGAGCAAAAGCGAATAGCCAAAGCTACTGATTATGTTAAGGTTAACGGCAGGTTAACGGCAGCTGAACGAAATTGGGGGAGTCAGGTCTTAGTCCGCGAAGTAGCGGGCCAGATACTCCTCGAACGTTCCCGAGTCGCTTGCCTCGATCGCGCGCTGCGCCGCGAGCGACTCGCGGGCCTCCTCGCCGAATTCGCGCAACCGCCCCTCGTTGGGCGGGTACAGATCCAGGAAATAAGCCTTGTGGGCCGCGGACATACGCAAGGCGAGGTCGAAGAACGACTCCCCGGCGGTGAGTTCGGCCATGAGCCGCGCCGAGGGCGTAAGCGCCACATCCTGGATTTTGGCCGCCTGGATGGCGAGCGCCTGGGAGTAGGGGCGCCCCGGGTCCCCCCGATCGAGCATTTCGCAGATACCCGACATGGAATCGAGAAGTTCCCGCGCCCAGTCGCGCATCGGCACCCGCCCCCCCTCGCGCCACAGGGTGAGCCCGGGCTCGCGGCCGCGGCGTGCCACGACGACATGATTCTCATCGAGCACGCCCTGCTCGGACAGCGCGATCGGCGCGCTGTCCTTGCTCAGGCACAGCGCGAGGAACGCCTCGAGGAAGCGCAGCTTGTTCTGGTTCACGCCCACGGGATCGAAAGCGCTCACGTCCAGCGCGCGTACTTCCACGTACTCCACCCCCGCGCGCCGCAGCGCCTTGGTGGGCCGCTCCCCCGAGCGTGCCACGCGCTTGGGGCGGATGAAGCTGTAGTACTCGTTCTCGATCTGCAGGATGTTGGCGCTGAGCTGACGCCATTCGCCGTTCACCTTGACGCCGAGCGCCTCGTAAGGCGGGTGGGGCGTGGTGATCGCGCGCTGCAGGTCACGCACGTACTCATCCAGGCTGTTAACTGAGACCTCAAGTCCCGCCTGGTTGCGGTTGCGGTAGCCGACGTCGCTCATGCGCAGGCTGGTGGCATGAGGCTCGAACGCCGTGCCGGCGCCGAAGTCCCTCAGGCCCAACTCGCGCCCGTGCAGGAACGACTTGCAGACCACCGGGGACACCCCGAACAGGTACAACACCAGCCAGCCGAAGCGACGGTAGTTGCGCAACAGGTCGAAGTAGCACGCCGAAATGAACTGCGGGCCCGGTGCGGATACCTCGCGCGCAGCCGCCCAGGCCTCCCAGAACGGCAGCGGAAACGAGTAATTGAAATGCACGCCGGAGATCGCCTGCATCATGCGCCCGTAGCGCAGGCCGAGGCCGTTGCGATACACCGTCTTCATGCGCCCGACGTGCGAGATGCCGTATTGCGCGAGCGGGATGTCGGCATCCTGCGCGATCGCGCACGGCATGCTCGTCGCCCACAGAAGCTCATCGCCCAGGTGCCGGTACACGAACTGGTGCAGGTCGAGCAGGTATTGCAGCAGCTCCCAACTGTGCGTGAACGCCGGCGTGACCAGCTCGATCAGCGCCTCCGAGTAGTCGGTCGTGATGTGCTCGTTGGTAAGCGCCGATCCCAGGAGCGCCGGGTGCGGGGTGCGCGCGAGGCTCCCGTTCGGCATGACGCGCAGCGATTCCTTCTCCACGCCCTTGCGGCCGCCCTGCAGGATCTGCGGTTCGCCGCCGTTGACCAGGGCGGAGAGGCGTCGCTCGAAGACGCGGTCGATGCCGGGCCTGCTCATGGTGTTGGCTTGCGCTGCGCTACCCGCGCGGGCCGGGCTGTTGCCCAGATCGAGTTGGTGTCCCGCCGTGCTTTCGGGCATCTTGCCGCTTTGCGGGTCATTCGCGCAAATGCCCGAACCCAGGGAACGCGGCACACCATGATAGGCATCATCGGCGGTAGCGGCCTTTACGCCATGCCGGAGTTGATTGCACCGCGCGCGCACGCGGTCATGACGCCGTTCGGGGCCCCGTCCGCGGCGCTCATGCTCGGCACGCTGCGGGGACGGGAGGTCGCATTTCTCGCCCGTCACGGCCTGCGCCACGAGCTGCTCCCGGGCGAGATCAACTTCCGCGCCAATATCTGGGCGCTGAAGAGCCTCGGCGTGCACACCATCATCGGCGTGTCGGCGGTTGGGAGCCTGCGCGCGGACATCCGTCCCGGGGATCTCGCGCTGCCGTCGCAGTACCTGGACTTCACCCGGGGAACGCGCGCGGCGAGTTTTTTCGGCGGCGGCTTCGTGGCGCACGTCTCCACTGCGCAACCCACGTGCCGCGCCACCGCGGCGCTCATTGCACGTGTGGCGCGCGCCAGCGATCTGCACGTGCACGAGGAGAAGACTTACGCCTGCGTCGAAGGTCCGCGCCTTGGCACGCGCGCCGAGAGTCTCTTCCTGCGCAACGCGGGCGCGGACCTCGTCGGCATGACCAGCGTGCCGGAGGCGTTTCTCGCCCTCGAGGCACAGATTGGCTACTGCAGCATCGCCCTGGCGACCGACTACGACTGCTGGCTCGATGATCCGGCGCAGCATGTGTCGGCGGAACAGGTGCTGAGCCTGTTGCGCGCCAACCTCGCGCGCGTGCAGGAGCTGATCGCCGCCGCGGTCACCCAGTACACCGAAGACGAAAGCCGCCCCTGCCGCCGGGCGCTCGCCGGGGCGCTGGTGACACCGCGCGAACAGCTCACCCGCGGCCAGCGCGCGCTGCTGGATCTGCTGTCGGCCTGAGCGCCGTCAGCGGCCGGCCGGCACGGCGAACAAGTCCCCGCGCCACGGCTTGCCACTGCGATAGGCGGCGAGGCGTTCGTCCATCAGGCGCGTGTTCCACGCCAGCTTCCTCGCCTTCGCGATCGCGACGCGCTGTTGCGCGACCGCGTTGTGAAAGTCTCCATTGGCCGCGTAGGCCGCCGCGACCGCTTTCAAACATCTGCGGGTCGGACTGGATCTCCCCCGCGCTGAGTTTCATCGCCACCGCCAGCGCCGTGCCGGGGTCGCGCACCGCATCGGTCGGGGACGCCGCGAGCAGTGCTGCCACATGTTTCCTCACATAGAAGCTATCGGAGCTCGCCGCCCGCCCGAGCAGCGTGCGTGCTTCCGCGGCCTGCGCGTCGGCAGGGCCGCCATGCAGCAGGTCCGTTGCGCGCAGCAGCTGCGCCGCCGCGCTGCCGCCATCGGCGGCGTGGCGCAGCCACACCGTCCCATCGCCGCGGCCCGGGCACGCGCTCGCAGTGCGCAACTGGCTGCCCAGCCAGTATTGCGCCTGCGGGTTGCCATCGCGCGCTGAGGCGAGCAGCAGCTGGCCCGCCCTGGCACTCGGAACACCCAGCGAAGAATCAACGCTGCCCGCCAGCCCTACCAGGTAGCCCGCTGCCGGATCGCCCGAATTCGCCGCCGGGAGCGCCTGCCTGAAGGCGTCGGTGTTCGGCAGGCTGGCACCGGCGCCGAACAGGAACTTCGCCTGCAGCCGCGACTCCACCGCGCGCCCGTCGCGGGTCGCAGGCGCAAACCGGGAGTTGAGCCATGCCTCGACGGCGGCGGCCGCAAAGCCGCGCTCGGGCACGGCGAGCAGAACTTCCGGATCGCGCGCCAGCCCGTCGGCCCCGATGGTCAGCTCCGTGATCACGAGCGCGCTTTGCGCGCGGCCGCCGGCGTCGCGCGGATCCTCGGGCACGGGGGACTCGAGCACCTGCGCGGAACGCGTGCGGCTGCAGGAAAAGTCGGGGTAGACGACGCCCTGCGCCTGTAGCGCCTCGCGTCCGTAACGCGCCACGATGGCCGCAGCCGAGCGCGACTCCTCCGTGCTCAGTTTCGCGGTGAGTCCCGCCAGTTTGTTGCCGACCAGGCGCTCGCAGCCGTTGCCGGCCGCCGCCTGCAACCAGCCGACCCCGCTCCCGCTGTCCTTGGGTTGCCCCTGCCCCGCGAGGGCCATCGCCCCGAGGTTGAACTGCGAGGAGCAGTCGCCGACCTCAGCGAGCGCGAGAAACTGCGCACGTGCGGCGTCGTAATGCCCCGCCTTGTATTCGCCGAGCGCGGCCTGGAAATCGGCGCGCGCCGCGACCGCGGCCAACAGCGTGCTCGCGACGAGTAAGGCGCCCACTGCCCTGGTATGCATTGTCATTGGTGCCGCCCCCTTTCCGCTGTGTTCAGCGCTCCACGATCGCGGTCACGCCCATGCCGCCGGCGGTACACACCGAGACCAGGCCGCGCTTCGCGCTGGCGTCGGCGGCGAGGATCTTGGCAAGCGCACCGAGTACGCGCGTACCGGTGGCGGCGAAGGGGTGCCCGATGGCGATGCTGCCACCCTTCACATTGAGTCTGCTGCGGTCGATGCTGCCAAGCGGTGCGGGCAATCCCAGCGCTTCGCGGCAATAGTCCGGTGACTCCCAGGCTTTCAGCGTGCACAACACCTGCGCCGCAAACGCTTCGTGGATCTCGTAGTAATCGAAGTCCTGAAGCGTGATGCCCGCGTCGCGCAGCATCGCGGGCACCGCGTAGGCGGGCGCCATCAGCAGGCCCTCCCTGCCGCTTGCGAAGTCGACCGCCCACGCCTTGCCGTAACGCAGATACGCGAGCACCGGCAGATTGCGCCTGGCGGCCCACTCGGGGGTCGCGAGCAGCACCGCGCTCGCGCCATCGGTGAGTGGTGTGCTGTTGCCGGCGGTGAGCGTGCCGTCCGCGGCGAAGCTCGGCCGCAGCTTGGCGAGTTTCTCCGCACTGGTGTCGGGGCGGATGTTGTCGTCGGACTTCAGCCCCAGATATTCGCTCACCAGATCGTCATAGAAGCCTACGCGCCACGCCGCCGCTGCCTTCTGGTGACTTTCGTAGGCGAGCTGATCCTGATCGGCGCGCGCGATCTGCCAGCGCTGCGCCATGAGCTCGGTACTCTGTCCCATCGACAGTCCCGTGCGCGGCTCGACGACCGCGGGCAGCACCGGCTTGAAATGCTTCGGGCGCAGGCCGAACCATGGCGCGAGGCGCTGCCAGGCGCTGCGCCCGCGATAACTCCTGAGCAGCAACTGCTGGTAGGAGCGCGGGTAGACGATGGGGGCATCGCTGATGGAATCGGTGCCGCCGGCGATGCCCGCTTCGATCTGTCCGAGCGCGATCTTGTTGCCGATGTCGATCGCGGCCTCGAGACTGGTACCGCAGGCGCGCTGCATATCCAGTCCCGGCGTCTGCGGATCGAGTCCGCTGGAGAGCACGCTCTCGCGCACCAGGTTGTAATCCCTCGAGTGCTTGATGACGGCGCCGGCCGCCACGTCTCCGAGGCGCTGGCCCTGCAGCTTGAAGCGTTCGACCACGCCGCGAAGCGCTGCCGTGAGCATGTCCTGGTTGCCGACGCTGGCGTAAGCGGAGTAGGAGCGGGCGAATGGAATGCGTACGCTGCCGACGATCGCGACACGTCTGACTGCGGATCCGACCAGCATGAGTCCCTCCGGGCGCGCGCCGCGTTAGAATGCCACGGGCGTTCTGGCGAAGCCATCGGAAAGCGTCTCCCCATGGGCGAGTTCACCACCATCATGGCCCGCGACGGGCATGAGTTTCAGGCCTGGCTGGCGGCGCCCTCCGGGCGGGCGCACGGCGCGCTGCTGGTAATCCAGGAGATCTTCGGGATCAACGCCCACATCCGCGCGCTGACCGACTCCTTCGCGGCCGAAGGCTACACGGCGATCGCACCGAGCCTGTTCGATCGGGTGCGGCGCGGCATCGAGCTCGATTACACGCCCGCTGCCACGCAGGAAGGCGCCGGCTACGCGAAACAGCTGCAGCCGGAGAACACCCTGCGCGATCTCGCCGCGGCGCTCGCGGTCGTCAGGCACTCCGGGCGCGCCGGCAGCGTCGGCTACTGCTTCGGCGGCGTGCAGTCCTACCTCGCGGCGTGCCAGCTGCCCCTCGCCTGCGCGGTGGTGTACTACGGCAAGGTGACGGGCTACCTAAGCCAGAAGCCGCGCTGCCCGGTCATGTATCACTACGGCACGGAGGATCGGAGCATTCCGCCGGCCGACGTCGAGCAGATCAGGGCGGCGTATCCCGAGGCGCCCGTGTATAGCTACGAGGGCGCAGGCCACGGATTCAACCGCGATCAAAGCGACAGTTACAACCCGCAGGCCGCGGGGTTGGCGCGCACGCGCACGCTCGAGTTCTTCGCGCGTTACGTGGCCCGCGCCGCCGCGGCCAACGGCTGAAAGTCAGGAGCATTCAGATCATGAAATTGCGCGACCCGGATCTGCTGCGTACCCGCGCGCTCATCGGCGGCAAGTGGCAGGACGCGGCGAACGGCGCCACGCACCCGGTGGCGAATCCCGCGACCCGCGAGACCATCGGCACCGTGCCGGACATGGGCGTGGCGGAGACGCGGCGCGCCATCGAGGCGGCCGCCCAGGCATTCCCGGCGTGGGCGGCGCTGACCGCGAAGGAGCGCTCGGGCGTCCTGCGCCGCTGGTACGAGCTGCTGATGGCGAACCAGGAGGATCTCGCCACGCTCATGACCGCGGAGCAGGGCAAGCCGCTCGCCGAATCCAAGGGCGAGATCGCCTACGGCGCCTCCTTCATCGAGTGGTTCGCCGAAGAGGGCAAGCGCGTGTACGGCGACGTGATCCCGCCGCACCAGGCGGACCGGCGACTGCTGGTGCTGCGCCAGCCGGTCGGAGTCGTGGCGGCGATCACGCCGTGGAATTTTCCCCTGGCGATGATCACGCGCAAGGCAGGTCCTGCGCTCGCGGCCGGCTGCACCATAGTCGTGAAGCCCGCGAGCCAGACCCCGTACTCGGCACTCGCCGCGGCGGCACTCGCGTTGCGCGCGGGCGTGCCGGCCGGCGTGCTGAACGTGGTGACGGGCGTGAAAGCGGCCGAGATCGGCGGTGAGCTGACTTCCAACCCGAGCGTGCGCAAGGTTACCTTTACCGGCTCCACCGCCGTCGGCAAGAAACTCATGGCGCAGTGCGCCGGCACGGTGAAGAAGCTCACCATGGAGCTGGGCGGCAATGCGCC
>CATPBM010000105.1 GCA_955652625.1 uncultured Steroidobacteraceae bacterium | reverse complement strand
GTACGACAGCGCGTATGAGCGTTTCGGCATGCTCGGCTATCAGATCTGGCGCGCGGCGCGCCTCGTGGTCGACACGGGGATCCACGCCCAGGGCTGGACGCGCGAGCAGGCCCTTGAGTACTTCAGCCAGTACACGGCGTTGCCTGAGCGCGAGATCGGCACCGAGGTGGATCGCTACATTGCCTGGCCGGCGCAGGCGCTGTCTTACTACCTGGGCGAGCGCGCCATGCTCGAGGCGCGCATGCGCGCCGAGAAGGCGCTCGGCGAGCGCTTTAACATTCGCGCGTTTCACGATGCCGTGCTTGAGCTTGGCTCGGTGCCGCTGCCAGTGTTGCAGACGCGCATCGAGAGCTTCATCGCCGGCGGCGGCCGCGGTCCCTATCCCGACATGGAGTGAGCGCCCGTTTGGAGTAACATACGGCCGCTTCTTGGCCTGTTCGCAAAAGGAGACTGTATGAGACGTTCGACGTGGCTGGTGGGGATCAGCGCGGCGCTTGCGGTGGTGGCCGGACAGGCCGCGCTCGCGCAGGCGACGCACGAAAACAGCCAGCAAGAGAAGATGACTTCCTGTAACGCGGACGCGAAGGCGAAAGCGCTGAAGGGTGCCGACCGCAAGGCGTTCATGAAGACCTGTCTGTCCGACAAGGGCGCCGCAGCGGAACCCAAGGGCAACAGCCAGCAGGAAAAGATGAAGACCTGTAACGCGGACGCCAAGACCAAGGGACTCAAGGGTGCCGATCGCAAGGCATTCATGAAGACCTGTCTGAGCGCCTCGAGCAGCTAGCTGCGCAAGCCGCTGCGTCAGCGGAGGGCCGGCGCAGCGGTTTTCGATGGGCGACCCCCAGCAGTTCTCCGCCGAAGGCGGCTGCACGTGCCGCACCGTGCGCTTTTCGATGCGGCGCGCGCCTCTCATCGTGCATTGCTGCCACTGCCGCTGGTGCCAGCGCGAGACCGGCTCCGCGTTCGTGCTCAACGCCCTCGTTGAGTCGAGCCATCTCGTGTTGCTTTCCGGCAGCCCCGAGTTCGTCTCCATCCCGAGCAACAGCGGCAAGGGACAGAAAGTTGCGCGCTGCCCGGTGTGCCGCGTGGCCCTGTGGAGCCACTACGGCGCTCTGGGCGAGGTGCTGAGTTTCGTGCGCACGGGCACGCTCGATGATCCGGACCGTTTCGCTCCCGACGTCCACATCTACACCGAATCAAAGCAACCGTGGGTCGTGATTCCCTCAGGGGCGCGGGCGTTCAGCCAGTACTACAAGAGCGGTGAGGTCTGGAGCACCGAGAGTCTCGCGCGCCGGCAGGCGCTGCTGAGGTAAGCGTTCGGCTGCCCGCCCTGCGGGGGCGCGGATTCCGCTATAGAAGAATTGCATATCAGAGTCGCGAAATACGATTATTTGTTTTAGGCGGGGCCTCCCTAGAATCCGCGCTGCATGCGCCTACCCACCCCGGCCGATCCGTATCCGTTTGCCGGCACACAGCTGCCTTGCCTCATCGGCGGGGAGTTCATCCGCGCCGCGAAGAGCTTTCCGAACACCAGTCCCGTAAACGGCGCAGAGCTCTGCGCGGTGAGCGAGGCGGACGCCGCGCTGGTGGATCGTGCAGTGCAGGCCGCGCGCACCGCGCTGCGCGGCCCGTGGGGACGGCTGTCGCTGCCGGAGCGCTGCGCCTTGCTGCGCAAGGTGGCCGATCGCATCGAGCAGCGCTTTGCGCAGTTCGTGAGCGCGGAGATCGCCGACACCGGCAAGACGCTCAGGGAGGCGAGCTCGCTCGACATTCCGCGCGGGGCTGCCAACTTCCGCGCCTACGCGGACCTTGCGCTGGCGCGCTCCTCGGAGTGCTTCGAGATGGGTACGCCCGATGGACGTGGCGCCCTGAACTACTCGGTGCACAAGCCGGTTGGCGTGGTAGCGGTCATCGCGCCGTGGAATCTGCCGTTCCTGCTGCTCACCTGGAAGGTCGCGCCGGCGCTCGCGTGCGGCAATACCGTGGTCGCCAAGCCCTCCGAGGAGACGCCATCCTCGGCGGCGCTGCTGGCAGAAGTGATGCAGGAGGCCGGCGTGCCGCCGGGCGTGTTCAACCTGGTGCACGGCTTCGGTCCTGGCTCCGCAGGTGAGGCGCTGGTCAGCCACCCCGACGTGAATGCCATCGCTTTCACCGGCGAGTCGGCGACCGGCTCGGCCATCATGAAGAGCGCTGCGGATTCGGTGAAGGCGCTGTCCTTTGAGCTCGGTGGCAAGAACGCGGCGCTGGTCTTTGCGGATGCGGATCTCGAGGCGGCGCTCGCCGGCACCATGCGCTCGGTGTTCTCCAATTGCGGCCAGGTGTGCCTGTGCTCGGAGCGCGTCTACGTCGAGCGCCCGATTTTCGAGCGCTTCGTGGAGGCGCTCGTCGAGCGCGCGCGCCGGCTTAAAATCGGCGGACCCTTCGAACAGGCCGACATGGGACCGCTGATCTCGCGTGCGCACCGCGAGAAGGTCCTGTCCTACTACCGGCTCGCGCGCGCCGAGCACGGCGAGATCCTTTGCGGGGGCGGTGTGCCCTCGTTCGGCGATGAGCGCGACCGGGGGGCCTTCATCGAGCCGACCATCGTGCGCGGGCTCGCCGAGGATGCGCGTTGCGTCCGGGAAGAAATCTTTGGCCCCGTCTGCCATGTGGCGCCGTTCGATTCAGAGGAGCAGGCGGTGCACATGGCGAACGACACCCGTTACGGCCTGGCCGCCGCAATCTGGACCTCGAACCTGCAGCGCGCGCACCGAGTCGCGCGGCAGATGGAGACCGGCATCGCCTGGGTGAACGACTGGTTCCTGCGCGACCTGCGCACCCCCTTCGGCGGCGTAAAGCTTTCTGGTATCGGTCGTGAGGGCGGGGCGCATTCGCTCGCTTTCTTCTCGGAACCGCAGAACATCTGCGTGAAGCTGTAGGAGCGCACGTGGCGGACGAGCGAATTGACAGCAATGCCGACAGCGCCGTGGTTCCCGGCAAGGCGCGGCCGCGCGGCACCTTTCCCCACTTTCGCCGCGCGGGCGACTTCATTTTCGTGTCCGGCACCAGTTCCCGGCGGCCCGACGACTCCATCGCCGGGGCCGAGCGCGACGCGAGCGGACAGCACCTGCTCGACATCCGCGTCCAGACACGCGCGGTGCTCGGCAACATCCGCGACATCCTCATGAGCGCGGGCGCGAGCCTCTCCGACGTCGTGGAGGTGAGCACCTATCTGGTGAACATGGCCGATTTCAGCGCCTACAACGAGGTGTACAGCGAGTTCTTCAGCTACCGGGGCCCGGCGCGCACCACGGTGGCGGTCGCGGCTCTGCCGCACCCGCATCTGCTGATCGAGATTAAGGCGGTGGCCTATCGGCCGCCGGACTCGTCCCTCGCGGTCCGCACATGAGCCCAGCGCCCAAGGAGAGGCCCGTGAGAATGGTCGACATTCATACCCACTTCCTGCCGCGCAGCTGGCCGGATCTCGCCGCGCGCTTCGGCACGCCCGACTGGCCGTGGATGAAGCACACCGGAGCGGACAGCGCGATGCTCATGGTCGGCGACAAGGAGTTCCGCCCCGTCAGCGCGGCGTGCTGGGATGCCTCGGTGCGCCTGGAGGCCATGGACCGCGACGGCGTGGACGTGCAGATCATGTGCGCCACGCCGGTGCTGTTTGCCTATCAGCGTCCCGCGCACCAGGCGCTCGAGTGCGCGCGCATTTTCAACGACGCGGCGCGTGACATCTGTGCCGCCGCCCCGCAGCGCTTGAAGTCGCTGTGCCAGGTGCCGCTGCAGGATACCGATCTCGCCTGCCGGGAGCTCAGCCGGGCCATGCGCGACGGTCACATTGGCGTGCACATCGGCAACCACGTGGGCGCGCGGGAGCTCCACGACGAAGGAATCATCACCTTCCTGCAACACTGCGCGGCCGAGGGCGCCGCCGTGTTCGTGCATCCCTGGGACATGATGGCGCAGGAGCGCATGCCCAGGTACATGCTGCCGTGGCTGGTCGCCATGCCGGCGGAGACGCAGTTGTCGATCCTGTGGCTGATTCTGTCGGGCGCCTTCGAGCGGCTGCCACGCTCGCTGAGGCTGTGCTTCGCGCACGGCGGCGGCAGCTTTCCCTATCTCCTGGGGCGCGTCGACAATGCCTGGCGCAACCGCGACGTCGTGCGCGAGGACTGTCCGCGGCTGCCATCCTCGTATGTCGAGCGCTTCTATGTCGACGCGGCTGTGTTCAGCGGCGATGCGCTCTCGTTCCTCATCAAGACCATGGGCGAGGATCGCGTCATGCTCGGTTCCGACTATCCCTTCCCCCTCGGGGAGCAGCAGGTCGGAAGCCTGATCCGCTCTCAGCATTCCCTGCCGGCGCCTACCCGCGCCAAGCTCCTGCACGCCAACGCCAGCACGTTTTTTGGCCTCGACACCGGAGGCACGCTGCAACGCGCTGCGACGCGCCGCAGCGCCTAAATCACCCGCGCCCCGGCAGCGCGTGGCGAGGTGTAGTCGCGGTGTTCATGGCCTTGAGAACAGTGCCATACTCAGGCGGCACGGTCCCAAAGCCGCGGGAGCAGTTCATGACCATCTCCGCGTCCAGCCAGAACCTGAAGTTGATCTACGCGACGTTACTCTCGGCACAAATGGCGGGCCGCTCGGTAACACTCACCGCACAGGCGAATTCGACTGGCTGCACTATCAGGTAC
>CATPBM010000104.1 GCA_955652625.1 uncultured Steroidobacteraceae bacterium | reverse complement strand
GCGATCTGGAGACCAGCACCGTGAGCGGAGAGCTGGTGGTGTCGCTGGACTCCGCGCGCTCGGTGCGCGCCCGCAGCACCTCGGGCGATCTGCGCTTCGAGGGCAGGCTGGCGCGTGGTGCGAGCTTCGATGCGACCTCCGTGAGCGGCGAGCTCAATGTACGCGCCAGCGCCGACGGGGGCTACGCCTACGAGGTCTCGAGCTTCAGCGGCGAGATCCGCAACTGCTTCGATGCCCACAGCGAGCGCGCCAGCCAGTACGGGCCCGGCAGCACGCTGCAGGGGACCCGTGGCGAGGGCGCGGGCCACGTGCGCCTGAAGACCATGAGCGGGGAAGTGCAGTTGTGCGATCGCAATTGAGTGATCGCGCCTCACGCGCCGACAGTAAAATGCGTGGGTGACCCACGGCGAATCCCCGATCGCGCCTGCACTGCTGGAGTGGCACGCCCGCGCCGGGCGCCATGACCTGCCCTGGCAACTCCACCGCACCGCCCACCGCATCTGGGTGTCGGAGATCATGTTGCAGCAGACGCAGGTCGCGACGGTCATTCCCTACTACGAGCGGTTCCTGAGTCGCTTCCCCGACGCACTCACGCTGGCCGGCGCGCCGCTCGATGAAGTGCTGCACCTGTGGTCGGGCCTGGGCTACTACGCGCGGGCGCGCAACCTGCACTGCGCGGCGCGGCGCGTGCGCGACGAGCACGGGGGCGAGTTTCCACTCACCTTTGCCGAGGTCGCCGCGCTTCCCGGCATCGGGCGCTCGACCGCCGGGGCGATCCTCGCGCTCACCCTGGGCGCGCGTTTCCCGATCCTCGACGGCAACGTGCGGCGTGTGCTGGCGCGCTACTTCGGCGTTGCCGGCCGCACTTCCGATCGCGCACCGACGCAACGCCTGTGGGAGTTCTCCGAGCAGTGCACGCCGCAGGCCGGCGTGCAGCGCTACACGCAGGCGATCATGGATCTTGGCGCCACGGTGTGCCTGCGGCGAAGACCGCTGTGCATGCACTGCCCGCTGGCTCCGGGGTGCGTGGCGCGCCGCAGCGGCCGCCAGCACGAATTTCCGGCGCCCCGTCGCGGGCGCGCGCGCCGCGCGCGCCGCGTGTTCATGGTGGTGGCGCTCAACGAGACGGGCGGTGTGCTGCTCGAGCGCCGCCCGGAAAGCGGTGCGTGGGGAGGGCTATGGTGTCCGCCGGAATTTACCACCGCGACCGCCGCGCGGGCCTTTGTCCGCAATAGCCTCGGCAGCGCGAGCCCGGAGCCGCAGGCGCTGGCTGAGGTCGAGCAGGCGTTTACGCACTTCGATCTGCTGATCGCACCGCTGCTGGTGCACTGCACGGGGGGCAGCGCCGTGCAGGAGGGCATGAGCCTTTGGTATAACACACGCGCGCCGGCGCGCATCGGCATGCCCGCGCCGATCAGCGCGCTGCTGGCGCGGCTGTCGGAGGAATCGCTGTTCGAGGGTCGTTGCGCTTAAGAGGATCCTTCGCATGTCACGCATGGTCCAGTGTGTTCTGCTTAAACGCGAAGCTCCCGGGCTGGAGCGGGTGCCGTACCCGGGGGAGCTGGGCAAACGCATCTACGACAATGTCTCGAAGGAGGCGTGGGGGCGCTGGCTCGCCCACCAGACCATGCTCATCAACGAGTACCGCCTGACGCCCATCGAGCCCAAGGCGCGCAAGTTTCTCGAGACCGAGATGGAGAAGTTTTTTTTCGGGGCAGGCTCCGAGGCCCCACAGGGGTACCAGCCTCCGGGCAGCCACTAGCGCAGTACCCGCGGCGCTCGCCGGGGCCGCGTGTGCCCCTTGCTACAGGTGAATCAGTCCGCGCTTGTGCGCCACCGCCACCGCTTCGGTGCGGCTGATGGCATCGAGCTTGGTGAGGATCGCCTTGACGTGCGTCTTGGCGGTGCCCTCGGTGATGGACAGCCGGCGCGCGATATCCTTGTTGCTGCGCCCCTGGGCGACCAGCTGCAACACATCGAGCTCGCGCTGCGTGAGACTCGGCTTGCCCATGCGCTGCAGCGCCTTGGCGGCGACGCTGGAGGAGGTGTAGGGGCGGGCCTCGCTCACCGCGCGGATGGCGGACAGGATCTCCTGGCGCGGCGCATCCTTCAGCAGGTAGCCCTTCGCCCCCTGCGAGAGACACTGAAAGATGTCCTCGTCGCCATCGTAAGTCGTCATCACGAGGATGCAGGCCTTGGGATTGATCTCCAGAACGCGCTGCACCACGGCGACGCCGTCGCGCTTGGGCATGCGCAGATCGAGCACCAGGACATCCGGGCGGTGCCGCTCGTAGACCGCGATCGCCTCATCGCCGTCGCCCGCTTCCGCGACCACCTCCATGTCGGCCTGCTGGTTGACCATGGCCGCCAGGCCGTCGCGTACCACCGGGTGATCGTCGGCGAGCACGACGCGGATGTGGGGCTTCATGACCGCGGCCACTAGGAGGCTCGTTTCAGCATGCGCACGCTCACCCGCGTACCGCTGCCCGGAGCGCTGTCGATCTGCCATTCCCCGCCGATGGCCCCGGCACGCTGGCGCATGCTGGAAAGACCAAAACCCTGGCGCGCGTACTGCTCCGGGCTCTGCTCCATGCCGACGCCGTCATCGGCCACCGCGAGGGTCCAGTGCGCCGGCTCATCGGTCACGGTGATGCGCACCATGTGCGGCCGCGCATGGCGCACCGCGTTGCTCACCGCCTCCTGGGCGATGCGCAGCAGTTCGTGCTCGTGCTCGGGGCGCAGCCCGGTCGGCATGCCGCCGCCGTCGAAGGTGCAGGTGACGCCGCCGGGTACCGTGGAGCGGTCAGCGAGCTGGCGCAGTGCGAGCTCCAGTCCCGCCCGCCGCGTCTGGTCAAGGCGCAGCGCCATCACCGAGCGGCGCGCTTCGGCGAGCCCGTCGCGCGCCAGCTCGCGTATGCGCGAGTGAGTCAGCGCCAGCTCCGAGCCGCGCTTTCTGCAGGAGGGGAACTCTTCCGCCGCACCGAGCTGCAGCAGGATGCCGGTGAAGGACTGCGCCAGGCCGTCGTGGATTTCTTGGCCGATGCGTGTGCGTTCCATGAGCACCGCGGCTTCCTTGGCCGAGTAGGCGAGGCGCGTGAGCTGCACGGCGAGCGTCGCCTGCTGGGCGAGTGCGACCAGCAGCTCGCTGCTCTGCACGTCCTCGGCGTCGCGCTGAAAGGTCATGACGAGGAAACCGACACTGCGGGCGCCGAACACCAGCGGGTAGACGACCGTGCCGACGGCGCCCTCGGCGCGGTGAAAAGCCAGCGCGCCCGGCCAGATCTCGCTCTGCTGCTCCGCGGTCTTCACATAGAGCGGCTCGCGCAGCTCGCCGAAACGCGCGGTGAACTCCGAGCCGGCCACCGGCACGCTGCTCGCATACGGCGGCTCCGCAAGCTGCCCCTCGCGTACGTGGGCGACGATGCGCCACTGCTGAATCGAGTCCTTCAGGACGATCACGGCCCCTGAGATCGCGTCGAACTGGCGCGCCGCCTCGAGCAGCATGTGACCCATGAAGCTGTGCAGATCGGTCTGGCCGGCCAGCCGCTCGAGGTTGCCGCGGATCACCGCATTGGCCTGGGCGAGCTCGGTGACGCGCTGCTCGGCGGCGCGCTGGCGTTCGCGGCGCACGTCATCCACCAGGCGCTCGCGGTGCAGCGCCGCGCCGATCACTCCGGCGGCGGTCTCCAGGGCCACGAGCTCGGCACTATCGATGGCGCGGTGCTGGCGCGTGTTGTCGAAGCCCACGGCGCCCATGAACTCCCCAGCCACGAAGATCGGCACGATCGCCTTGGTGCGCGTGCCGACACCCTCGATGGCCCAGGACACGTGGCTTGCGGAGGCCTCATCCTTGCTCAGGCACACGCTGCGCCCGGCGCGCAGCTCCGCGCACACGGCCGAGAACTTGCGCTCATCGCAGGAGCACACGGCCGCATCGCCCAGGTGCGGCGTCACGCCCTCGCCGGTCCACTCGCTCACCACCACGAGCAGCGGCTCGCCGTTCGGTCCGGTGCGCGTCTCCAGGACGTTCACGCGGTCCACGTGGGCCGCTTCGCCGATGAGGGCGAGCACGCCCGGGATCGCGGCGCGCACATCGGGCGCCTCCAGCACCAGCCGGCTCGCTTTGGCGGAGGCAGTCAGCAGGCGCTCGCGCGCCTGCAGGGATTCGTTGATCCGGGTGAGCTCGTCTGCGCCGGGGGCGAGCAGGGCTTCCGGTTCGAGCAGGGCGACATTGGCATTCATGGAGGGCAGTACCCGCGCAGACTTCCGAGGCTGATCAGAAAGTCTACCCCGCCGGGGGCGGAATCTCCCGTTGCTCGCCCTCGCCTCTATCTTAAGAGGGAGCGCGGGGGGGCCCTCATGATCCGCCGGGCTGGCCTCGGCCCCGAGCCCCGCCGGCTGCAGCATAGTGTGGTTCATGGACCGTGAATCAAAGGCTTAGCCGCCGGCCTGCCGCACATAATGTGGGAGCGGCGCCGTTTCCCACCCTCCGCCCAGGGCCTTGTAGACCGCGATCAGGCTGGTGGCGGCGTCGGTACGCGACTGCGCCAGGCGATCTTCGGCGGCCAGCTGGGTGCGCTCGGCGTCGAGGACTTCCAGGAAATCCACCATGCCGCCCTCGAAGCGGGTGCGGGCGATGTGCGCCGCGGTGCGGCTCGCGTCGGCCGCGTCCGTGGCGTCCTTCAGACTGTCGCGGGTGCGCGCATGGGTGACGAGCGCATCCTCGGTCTCCTCGAGCGCGCGCAGCACGGTCTGCTCGTAGCCGGCCAGGGCCACGTCGGCGCGCGCGCGGCTGCCGGCGATCTCGGCCTTGACACGCCCGAGATCAAACGCCGCCCAGGAGATTCCAGGACTGATCACGTAGCCGCGGCTCGAGGACTCGCCGAGGTGGCCCGGCTGTGTGGCCGAGTAGCTGAAACTGCCGGTGAAGGTGACCTTGGGGAAGAGATCACCGATCGCCACCCCGACGAGTGCGGTGGAGCTCGCGAGCTGCCGCTCGGCGACGCGGATGTCCGGCCGGCGGCGCAGGAGCCCTGCGGGATCGCCTACCGCGGCGATCTGCGGAAGCGGCGGCAGGTCGTGCTCGGGCGCGAGCAGCTCGTTGAGCGCATTGGGCTCGCGGCCGGTGAGCACGCTCAGGCGGTGGATGGAGCGAGCCACCGAGGCCTCAAGGGGTCCGATGGTCGAAAGCGTCGCGGACAGCTGCGACTGGGCGCGCGAGGTGTCGAGCTCGGTGCCGCGGCCGGCATCCAGCCGCGCCTGGGTGAGCCTGAGGGTCTCGCGCTGATTGTCGACGTTGCGCCGCGCGACCGCGAGCTGGGTCTGCTCGCCGCGCAGCTCAAAGTAGGTGCGGGCGACTTCCGCGGTGACCGAGACCTGCGCGTCACGCAGACCGGCCTCCGCCCCCTGTACTTGCGCGCTCTGGGCTTCGACGTTGCGGCGCACACGCCCGAAGAAGTCCAGTTCCCAGAAGGCATCGAAGCCCACGTCATAGAAGCGTGCGTTGATCGGGGAGCTGAAGAGACTCTGGGCCTGCGAGAGACGTTCCTTGGTATAGCCGCCGGAGGCCCTCACGGTGGGGGCCAGATCGAACTGCGCCTGGCGCCGCTGGGCGCGCGCCTCGACGAGGCGGCCCAGAGCGATGCGCAGGTCGTGATTCGCATCGAGCGCCTCATCGACCAGGCGATCGAGGGTCTCGTCATGGAATCCCTGCCAGAACTTTGCCTGCGCCTCCTCGGTGGAGTAGGCGCCTTCCGTGGCACCCACAAATTTCGCCGCCACCGGCGTGTCAGGCTTCACGTAGTTCGGTCCCACCGCGCAACCGGCGATGGCCGCGGCGACCGCGATCAGCACGATGATGGTCACGAGGCCGGCGAGCGCCGCGCCGCGCTTGACGTTGCTTTCAGTCATGTGAGGACTCCGCAAGGGCGAGGGCAGGCGCCGCATCCGGCGCTGCCGCGCGCCGCGCGGCGGCGCGGCGCACCAGCACGTAGAACACCGGTGTCAGCAGAAGCCCAAAGAGCGTGACGCCCAGCATGCCGGCGAACACGGTGACCCCGAGCGCGTGCCGCACTTCCGCTCCGGCGCCCATGGCCAGGATCAGCGGCACGACGCCCATGATGAAGGCCATGGAGGTCATGAGAATCGGGCGCAGCCTCAGGTGCGCGGCTTCGAGCACCGCCGATCTTGCATCCCGGCCGTGCTCCTCCTGCAGGTGCTTGGCGAACTCCACGATCAGGATGGCGTTCTTGCACGCGAGGCCGACGAGCACCAGCAGGCCGATCTGCATGAAGATGTTGTTGTCGCCGTGGTCGAGCTTCACGGCCGTGATCGCCGGCAGCAGGCACATCGGCACGATGAGAACGATCGCCAGCGGCAGACTCAGGCTCTCGTACTGTGCCGCGAGCACCAGGAATACGAAGAGCACGCACAGCGGAAACACCAGAATCGCGGTGTTGCCGGAGATGAGCTGCTGGTAGGCAAGGTCGGTCCACTCGTACGACATGCCGCGCGGCAGTGTCTGATCGAGGATCTTCGCCATCGCCGCCTGCGCCTGACCCGAGCTGAAGCCCGGCGCAGGTCCGCCGTTGATGTCCGCCGACGTATAGGCGTTGTAGCGCTGCACGACGTCGGGGCCGAAGGAGTGGGAGACGTTGATCACCGAGCCCAGGGGCACCATCTCCCCGCGCGCATTGCGGGTCTTGAGCGGCATGACGTCATCGAGCTGCGAGCGGAACGGAGCATCTGCCTGCGCCACCACCTGGTAGGTGCGGCCGAAGCGGTTGAAGTCATTGACGTAGAGCGAGCCCAGATACACCTGCAGCGTCTCGAACACGTCGGAAAGCTTCACGTTCTCGCGCTTCGCCTTGACCCGATCGACGTCGATGTCGAGCTGCGGGACGTTGATCTGGTAGGTGCTGAAGGCGCCTCCCAGGGCCGGGTTCTTGTACGCCTTGCCGAGCGCCTCCGACAGCGCGGCAAACAGCGCCTGCGGTCCCGCGTCGGTTCGATCCTCCACCTGCAGCTTGAAGCCGCCGAGGGTGCCCAGTCCGATCACCGGTGGCGGCGTCACCACCAGGACGAACGCGTCCTGGATGGACGCCATCTTCTGATTCAATGCCGCCGCGATGGCAGGGCCCGACAGGTTGCGCGAGGGGCGCTGCGGGAAGTCATCAAGCGGGAAGAAGATGAGCCCGGCGCTCGAGCTCTGGGTGAATCCATTCACCGACATCCCTGCGAACTCCACCGCGTGGGCGACGCCCGGCTGCTTCAACCCAATCTCCGCGATGCGGCGCGTGACGGCTTCCGTTCGATCGAGCGAGGCGGCCGGCGGCAGCTGTGCGACCGCCACCAGGTACTGCTTGTCCATCGCCGGGATGAAGCCCCCGGGCACGGAATTGAAGCCGAGCCAGGTGAGGACGATCAGCCCGCCATACACGGCGAGCGCGATGCCGCCGTGCCGCATGGTGATCGCGAGCGCCCGGGAGTAGCTGTCGCCGGCGCGTGCGAAGGCGGTGTTGAAGCGCCCGAAGAACCGGCCGAGGAGGCTGTTCATGCCGCGCGTCAGGAGGTCGGGGTTCGTGCCGTGGGGCTTCAGCAGCACCGCCGCGAGCGCCGGCGACAGGGTCAGCGAGTTGAACGCCGAGATCACCGTGGAGATGGCGATGGTAAGCGCGAACTGACGATAGAACTCCCCCGTCAGGCCACTCACGAACGCTACCGGCCCGAACACCGCAACCAGCACCAGGGTGATGGCGATGATCGGACGGCTCACCTCGCTCATGGCGACCTTGGTGGCTTCGCGCGGTGACAGGCCTGCGGCGATGTGACGCTCGACGTTCTCCACGACCACGATGGCATCGTCCACGACGATGCCGATCGCGAGCACCAGCCCGAACAGCGACAGCGTGTTAATGGAGAACCCGAACGCCAGGAGCACCGCGAACGTGCCGATTACCGATACCGGTACCGCGATGAGCGGAATGAGGGAGGCGCGCCAGGTCTGCAGGAACAGGATGACCACCAGCACGACGAGCGCGATGGCCTCGAGCAGCGTGTGCACGACCGCATCGATCGACTGGCGCACGAACTGCGTGGGATCGTAGAGAATCCCGTAGTCCATCCCTTCGGGGAAATTCTTCTTCAGCTCCTCCATGGTCTTGCGGACGCTGGTGGAGAGTTCGAGCGCGTTGGCACCGGGGGACTGGAAAACCGGAATGGCGAGCGAGGGCTTGTTGTCCAGGAGACTGCGCACCCCGTAGGCCTGCGCGCCCAACTCGACGCGCGCGATGTCGCCCAGGCGTAACACCTGCCCGTCCTCGCCGGTCTTCACGATGATGTCGCGGAACTGCTGCTCATCGGTGAGGCGCCCGGCGGCATTGAGCGCGATCTGGAATTCCGTGTTGGGCGAGGGCGGCGCGCCAAGCTGCCCCGCGGCTACCTGCACGTTCTGCTCGCGGATCGCGGCCACCACATCGCCGGCGGTCAGATTGCGCGCCGCGAGCTTCTGCGGATCAAGCCACACCCGCATCGAGTAGTCGCCGCCGCCGAACACCTGCACGTCTCCCATGCCCGGGATGCGCGCCAGCACGTCCTTGATGTTCAGGACGGCGTAGTTGCGCAGGTACAGCGAGTCGTAGCGCCCGCTGGGCGAAGTCAGGTTGACGACCAGGGTGAGATTGGACGAGGCCTTGACCGTATTGACGCCGAGGTTGCGCACTTCCTCGGGCAGGCGCGGCAGCGCCTGGGCAACCCGGTTCTGCACCTGCACCTGCGCGCGGTCGATGTCGGCGCCTATTCTGAAGGTCCCGGTGAGCGTCAGCGCGCCGTCCATGGTGGATGTCGAGGACATGTAGAGCATGTCCTCGACCCCGACGATCGCCTGCTCGAGGGGGGCTGCCACCGTGTCGGCAATCACCTTGGGATTTGCGCCCGGGTAGGAGGCGTGCACGACGACCGACGGCGGCACGACCTCCGGGTACTCGCTGATGGGGAGCTTGAAGAGCGCGATGAGACCCGCGATGGTCATGAACGCCGAGATGACCCCGGCGAAGATCGGGCGCTCGATGAAGAAGTTCGAAAGTTTCACGGACGGGCCTCGCTGTCAGCGCTCTTGGGGGCATTGCGGGCCAGGAGAGCCGTGTCCTCCCCCGCTCGAGGCTCGCCCATGGCGAGGCGCTGCGGCTGAACCTGCGCGCCCGGCCGCACGCGCTGCAGGCCGTTCACCACGATGGTCTCACCGGGGGCGAGCCCGGACTGCACCACGCGCAGGCCGTCGATGACAGGACCGAGCTGTACCGGGCGGTACTCGACCTTGTTGGCCTTGTCCACGACCAGCACGTAGCGCACGGTCTGGTCGGTGCCGATCGCGCTGTCATTCACCAGCACTGCGTCGTGTTGGGCATTGCCCAACAGCTTGATGCGGGCGAACAGGCCTGGCGTGAACTGCCGCTCATGGTTCTCGAACAGGGCGCGACTGCGGATCGTGCCCGTCGTCGGGTCGAGCGCGTTGTCGACGAACACCATGACGCCCTGGTGCGGGAAGCCGCTCTCATTCGCGAGCCCCACCTGCACCGGGTTGCGTGCCTCCTGCGAGCTCGCAGTGGCAGCGGCGCGCGCCAGCTTGTTGTACTTCAGGTACTCCTGCTCATCACCGTCGAAGCTCACGTAGATGGGATCAAGCGATACCAGCGTGGTGAGCGGGGTCTGCCCGTTGGTCACGAAATTGCCGCTCGTCACGAGCGCCCGGCTGATGCGCCCGGAGATCGGCGCGGTGACGCGCGTGAAGGTAAGGTTGAGGGCGGCCGCATCGAGCGCTGCCTGCGCAGCCTCGACATTGGCCTGCGCCTGTTCGCGCCCGGCCGTGCGGGTGTCGTACTCCTCCTGCGAGATGGCGTGCTGGGAAAGGAGCTTCGTCGCCCGCTCGCGCTCGGACTTCGCGAGCACCAGCTGCGAGCGCGTCTGCGCGAGCCCGGCGGCGGCCTTGTCGCGCTCCGCCTGGTAAGGACGCGGGTCGATGACGAACAGTACGTCGCCTTTCCTGACCTCGCTGCCTTCTTTGAAGTTGACCGAGGAGATGTAACCGGAGACGCGCGGCCGGATCTCCACGCGCTCCACCGCCTCGAAGCGGCCCGTGAACTCCTCGAACTCCGTCACCTTGCGCGAGACCGCCGCCGCCACGGTCACCTGCGGCGCCGGCGGTGCTGCGTTCTGCTGCGCGGCTGCATCGCGCCCGCAGGCGCTCAGAGTGAGTGTGGCAGCTGAAACGGCGGTGGCGAGTAATAGAAGAGAAGAATGGCGCACGGGGTCCTCCCATCTGTGCTTTCTATGTGCAATCCAGCGTCAGCCCCGGAAGGTCCGCGCCGAGTACGCATTCTTGTGTGCGAAGCCCGCCTCGGACATGCACCAGCAGGGGAACGCGCGACGTGTCCGGCGGCAGGCGCGGGACTCTCTCCGATGAGTGAGAGCGGATTTGCAACAACGCGCTGCGGCGCCGCTCAGCGCAGCGTGGAGGCGACAGGGGAGCTCAGGGAATCAAGGAGTTAGCCGGGCAATCGCTTGACGGCCCGTGCGCGGGTCGGTCTAATACGCGCCCTTCCGTCGCCGGCGGCCAGGTAGCTCAGTTGGTAGAGCAGCGGACTGAAAATCCGCGTGTCGGTGGTTCGATTCCGCCCCTGGCCACCATTGAATCAATCACTTCCGGGGTCGTCACTCCGCCAGCCTCCGCCGACGGGACCAAAACGGGACCTGTCTCTTTCGCGACCAGCGCTGCGAGGCTCGCAAGACCGAGCCGGCGCATGATCGGCAACAGGCGGCTTTCCATGAGATACTGCTTGTCCGACGACAGGACGAGCCCTGATCGCTCCTTGAGGAGCTTGCGCAGATGATCGTAATCGAGCGAATTCACCCGCGCTCTCCCGCGAACAGGGATGCAATCTTTCCGGCGATCCGATCTAGCGGCAGCACCGCCGAGCAGAGCCCCGCATGCGCCGCGGCGCCGGGCATGCCCCAGATCACGCT
>CATPBM010000103.1 GCA_955652625.1 uncultured Steroidobacteraceae bacterium | reverse complement strand
GCATGGACTCCGAGACGCTGCGCGAGATCCGCGACGCCATCCGCACGATCGCGGATTACCCGCGGCCGGGAATCATGTTCCGCGACATCACGCCGCTGCTCGGCAATGCGCGCGCGTTTCGCAAGGTGGTGGATGAGCTCGTGCAGCCGTGGCTCGGCGCGGGCATCGAGCGTGTTGCCGGAATCGAGGCGCGCGGTTTCATACTCGGCGGCGCAATCGCACACCAGTTGTCCGCAGGCTTCGTGCCGATCCGCAAGAAAGGCAAGCTGCCGCACACCACGGTGCGCGTCGCCTACTCCCTCGAGTACGGCCTCGACGAGATGGAGATGCACAGCGACGCGGTGAGACCCGGGGAGCGCATCATTCTGGTAGATGACCTGCTCGCCACCGGGGGCACCGCGCAAGCCGCGGTCAAGCTGCTGCGCTCCCTCGGCGCGGAGCTCCTGGCAGCGTGCTTCATCATCGAGCTGCCCGAGCTCGGAGGCTGCGCGAGACTTCAGGCGCTCCAGGTACCGGTGCGCACCCTGATTGCCTTTCCCGGACACTGAGGCGCGCCCCATCTCGTTCCGGGCACCCAGATTTTTGCTTACCTGTCAGTAAGATAGGCAACTGCCAAGCCCAACATTACGTTGTGGTCATACGGCGCTTGGACGCGGGGAATCCCGGCATAATACGCGCGCTTTGGCACCGGGAGCCAAGGCAAGCAGCGCACCCTTTTACCTTGGAGACCACATCGATGTTCAAGAAGCTCGTCCCATTCCTCGCCCTGGCTCTGCTCGCGGGTCCGGCTTTTGCCGCTGATGCCCCCGTCTCCGCCCCGGCCGCGGATCAGGTCACTGCTCCGGCCAAGACTCATCACAAGAAGCATCACAAGAAGTCCCACAAGGCTGCGGACTCGATGAAGGATTCATCGGGCGCGCCCGCGAAGTAACAGTCACTTAGCTGAACGTTTACTTCAGGCCCCGCCTTCGAAAGAGGCGGGGCTTTTTAATTCGGGGGCGGTTCGTCAGGCCATCGCAGGGGCTTGCGGCCGGGCGCAAACGGGTTCAAATTGTTGCCATGGATGGGGTGCAGCAGGCCGCAATACATCAGGCGCTGGTTGCCGTACAACATGCCGTCACGAGCATGACCTTCCCGAGTTGCGATCAGGGAGACCTGATCGAAGCCATCGATCAGGTCGAAGAGCAGCTGCACAACAGCCACCCGAACCTGGCGCTCATGTGCCGCTTCCTGAACTCCATCGCGAGAAGCCTGCGGGCACAGCCGGAGGCGCGCCACGCCTGCCTCGCGATCGAGGACGCGATCGGCAAGGCCGGCATGCCGAGCACCTGGCAGTCAGGAATCTGAGCACCCCCACTTCCCGCCCCGGCGCGCTGCGCGCTTAGATCCTCAAGGCCGCAAGCCGTTGCGCCCGCCTGCGGGCGCGGTCTAAGTTGGCGCCAATGTTCACCCCGCTGGCCCAGGCCCTGATACTCCTCGCGAGTTCGGTGTTCCTGGTGACGCTCGTGCGCCGCCTGGCATTGCCGACACTCCTGGCCTACCTCGTCGTGGGGCTGGTGCTCGGACCGCACGCGCTCAGTGTGGTGTCGGATACGGGCGTCACGCAGCTGCTCGCCGAGCTCGGTGTCGCGTTCCTGCTGTTCACGCTGGGACTGGAGTTCTCGCTGCCGCGCATGCTCGCCATGCGCAGAGAGGTCTTCGGGCTCGGTGCCGCGCAGGTCGTTGCCACCGCGGCGGTCTTCGCCCTGCTCGGCCACCTGCTCGCCATCCCGTGGCTCGTCGCGATCGTGCTGGGGGGCGCGGTGGCGATGAGCTCGACGGTCATCCTGTTGCACCAGCTCACCGAGCGCGCCGAGCTCAACCGCACCCACGGCCGGCTCGCCTTCGCCGTGCTGCTGTTCCAGGACCTGGCCTTCGTGCCCTTCCTCGCACTGGGCGCCATTCTGGCCGCCGGCGAGGAGCACATCCGGCTCACGGGAAGCGTGGTGGCGGTCATCGGCGGAGTGCTGGCGATCGTGGCCGTGCTGGCGGCCGGCCGCTGGCTGCTGCGCCCGCTGTTCCACGAGATCGCCCACAGCCGTCTGCGGGAGTTGTTCACGCTGGCGGTGCTCTTGGTCGTGCTGTCCTCGGCCTGGGTGTCGCACATCGCGGGACTGTCGTTTGCTCTCGGCGCCTTTCTGTCGGGGATGATGCTCGCCGAGACCGAGTACCGGCACCAGATCGAAGCGGTGATCCGGCCGTTTCGCGACATTCTGCTCGGGCTGTTCTTCATCTCCGTCGGCATGCTGCTCGACCTGCGCCTGCTCGGCAGGGCGAGCGAGCTCGCCATGGCGCTGCTCATGCTGTGCACCCTGGTGATCCTCAAGGCGGCGATTGCGGCGCTGGTGACGCGCCCGTTCACCAACTCGCGCTTCAAGGCGCTGCGCACCGGAATCGTGATTTCGATCGGCGGGGAGTTCGGCGTCGCCCTGTGCACGATCCTGCTGCAGGCCGGGCTCGTGCCCGAATCACGCGGTGAGCCGCTGCTGGTGGCCATCGTGCTGTCGATGGTGCTCAGCCCGCTGATCCTCAACAACAACAAGCGCGTTGCGCGCTTCCTGCTGCACGAGCAGGCCCCCGCGCGCACCGCCAGCGAGCGCGAGGACGCCGCCACCGGGGAGATCGCGCAGCGCGAGCATGTGATCCTCTGCGGCTTTGGACGCGTCGGGCAGAACGTGGCACGCGTGCTCGAGTCCCAGGGCTTCGAGTACATCGCGCTCGATCTGGATCCGGCACGCATGGCGGCCGCGCGCCAGGCGGGCGACCCGGTGATATTCGGGGACTCGGCGGATGAGGAGCTGCTCACCAAGGTGGGCCTGGCGACCGCGAGCGCGGTGGTCATCAGCTTCTCCGATCCCGCCACCTCGATCGGCATATTGCGCAGCGTGCGCCGCCTGCGTCCGGAGGTGCCGGTGCTGGTGCGCACCGCCGATGATGCACGCATCAAGGAGTTGCAGGATGCGGGCGCCACGGACGTGGTGCCGGAGACCTTCGAGGTGAGCCTCATGCTGGTCTCGCACGTGCTCATGCTGCTGCACGTGCCGGTCTCGCGCGTGGTGCGCACCCTCGGCGACATCCGCAACAGCCGCTACGCGGTGCTGCGCAACATCGTGCGTCAGGGCGACGCGCGCCCGGTGGATACGGCCAGCGAGCACCGCGAAGAGATCAAGTCCGTGGTCGTGCCTCCGGGCGCCTGGGCCGTGGGGCGCACGCTGGCGGAGGTGCGCAACCACGGCGTCGAGGTGACCTTCACCGGCGTGCGCCGCCAGGGCATCCTCGGGCGCGAACCCGCCAGCGATACGGTGCTGCGCGATGGCGACATCGTGGTGATCTACGGCCAGCCCGAGGAGCTCGAGCACGCCGAGGCGGTCCTGCTCGCCGGCTGAGCCCTGCCGCGCGCGCCGCGCCGGCCCGGTAAACTAGCCACCCCCGGAGCGCTCAGCAAGAGCCCACTACCCGGCCAAGGACTTGCACCTATGCACAAGAGCCGCCTCGCCGGATTCATCATCGACTGTCACACGGACGATCTTGAGGCGGCGGCGCATTTCTGGAGCGCAGCGCTCGGGCTGCGGGTGCGGGGGGCGACGAGCGAGGACCCCTCGTACCGACACCTCGAGACGGCGCCCGAGGAGGTGCATCTGGAGGTGCAGCAGGTGGAGCATCCGAGTCGCGTGCACCTGGACATCGAAGCCGACGACCTCGAGGCGGAAGTGCGCCGTCTCGAGAAGCTCGGCGCGCGCCGCGTGGCGACGATCAAGACCTGGGTGATCATGCAGGCGCCCACGGGGCAGCGCTTCTGCGTGGTAGGGGTGCAGCGCGCCGGCTTCGCGGCGAAAGCCAACAACTGGAACGACTGAGCGTGAACCGCAGCGACATTCACTTTCCGCCCAAGCACGAGCCGCTGCGCGACGACGTGCATGCCCTCGGAGCGCTGGTCGGGGAGATCCTGCGCGAACAGGGCGGACAGGAGCTGTTCGAGCTGGTGGAGCTGGATCGTGTCGCCGCCATCCGTGGCCGCAACGGTGAGGCGGCTGCGCGCGCGGAGCTCGCGGCCAGCGTGCGCGGGCGGCCACCGGCTCTGGCGCGCGACCTGGTGCGCGCCTTTTCCATGTGGTTCCAGGCGGTCAATGTCGCGGAGAAGGT
>CATPBM010000102.1 GCA_955652625.1 uncultured Steroidobacteraceae bacterium | reverse complement strand
GGCAGCGCCGATCATCATCCACCAGCCGCAGTCCGCGATCCTGGGGGTAGGCAAGCTCGAGAAGCGCGCCGTGGTGGTAGAAGAGGGCAATGAGCAGAAGATCGTGGTGCAGCCGCGCTGCTACGTCACCCTCACTCTGGATCACCGCGTCATGGACGGACAGCAGGCCAATCACTTCCTGGAGGTGTTTGTTGGCAGGCTCACGCGCTGGCCCTATAGTGAATGAGGTTGCCGCGTTGGACCTGGATGAGTGGCTCGTTTCCTTCCGCGGCAGCGCCACTGACGAGCACAGGATCGCCAGGTCCGCTGAATGACCTGTGGAAGTTCACTCGTTAAGCGGGGTGGGACCGATCGCAGGCCTTGAACCCGTCGAGCGCGCCAGCCAGGACGAATTGCGCGCCTTGCAGCTCGAGCGGTTGCAGTGGTCCGTAGGCCACGCATACCGCAACGTCGCCGCCTATCGCGCCAAGTGCGAGCGTGCCGGAGTCCATCCTGAGGAGCTGAAGGCCGTTGCGGATCTCGCGCGCTTCCCGTTCACGGCGAAGGACGATCTGCGTGCCGGCTATCCGTTCGGCATGTTCGCAGTGCCGCGTGAGCAGGTGCTGCGCATCCACGCCTCCAGCGGCACCACCGGCAAGCCGACGGTGGTCGGCTACACCCGCCGCGATGTCGAGACCTGGGCGGGGCTCGTGGCCCGCTCCATTCGCGCCGCCGGCGGCCGCCGCGGGGATGTCGTGCATGTCGCCTACGGCTACGGCCTGTTTACCGGCGGCCTGGGTGCGCATTACGGTGCGGAGCAGCTCGGCTGCACCGTGGTGCCCGTGTCGGGCGGGCAGACGCAGAAGCAGGTTCAGCTGATCTGCGACTTGCGGCCCGACATCATCATGGTCACGCCGTCCTACATGCTGGTGATCGCCGAGGAGTTCGTGCGTGAGGGGCTTGATCCGGCAGCGAGCTCGCTGCGCACCGGCATCTTCGGCGCGGAGCCGTGGACGCAGGCGATGCGCGAGGAAATCGAGACGCGCATGGGACTTGACGCACTCGACATCTACGGACTTTCGGAAGTCATGGGCCCGGGCGTGGCGAGCGAATGTATCGAGACCAAGGATGGGCCCGTGATCTGGGAGGACCACTTTTATCCCGAGATCATCGATGCGGTGACCGGCGAGGTGTTGCCCGAGGGCTCGCCGGGCGAGCTGGTGCTCACCACGCTGACCAAGGAAGCGCTGCCGCTGATCCGCTATCGCACGCGCGACCTGACCGCGCTCCTGCCGCCGACCGCGCGCCCCATGCGACGCATTGCACGCATCACCGGACGCTCCGACGACATGCTGATCATCCGCGGTGTCAACGTGTTTCCCAGCCAGATCGAGGAGTTGCTGCTGAGAGTCCCGGGCCTCGCCCCGCACTATCAGCTCGAGGTCACCCGCCCCGCACACCTCGATCAGCTCGCGGTACGCGTGGAGTGCCTCCCCGAGGTCGCGGGGGACAGCTCGCTGCGCAGCACCCTGGAGCGCGACCTGCAGGGCAACATCAAGTCGACCATCGGCATCTCGACCGCCGTGTCGGTCGGCGAACCGGGCTCGATAGAGCGCTCCGCCGGTAAGGCGCGGCGCGTGATCGATCGGCGCAAGGACCCTTAGCCGATGCCTCCGAAGCGCGCGTGCGCAGCGCCATTCGCGGCGGGCAGCGGTCGATGCAGGCGGCGTGCGGTCGCGGAGAGGTAAGTCTCCGCATCCGCAAAGACGCGGGCGTACAGCCGGCGGCACAGCGCGTAAGCGGCCGTACCTACCCAGTCGCGGGGCAGCAGCGCTGGCGGCAGCAGCGGATCCTGCAGATGGGTCTTGCGGTATTCGTGAATCAGCAGAGTGCGCACCAAGAACGCCGTGGACGGGGGCGTGCCACGCCCGCCGAGCGCAGTGTCGATGAGTGCAAAGCGCGCAATGAAGCGCCGGTAGCGGCGCGCGAGCTCCTCAAGGTCCCAACCCTGCGCCGCGAGGCGGCGGTCGGCGGAGAGGTCACCGCCAAGGGCGTGCAGCAGCAGCGCGTCGCGGGCGCCGTCCAGATTGCGCAGCCAGTGGCGCGCCTGCGCGGGGCTGCAGCCCGGGTGCGCGAGCAAGGACGGGTCAAGTTGCCCGAAGCCCAGCCATTTGAGGCTTTCGCGCAGCCCCGCCCGCTGGGGGCCGCAGGGCGGCAGCAGCAGCAGCGTCCAGCGGCCGTCCCACTCTTTCGGGCCCTCCCCGTAGATGCGCTGCGTCGCCTGCGCGAAGCGCTCGCTGCCGCTGCGCGTGAGGTGATATTCGCTGCGCCGTCCGGAGCGCTGCGCCGCGAGCCAGCCATCGCGCGCGAGCCGTGCGACGGAGGTACGCACCAGGCGCTCCGTGAGCCCAAAGGGGGCGGCGAGGCGGATGAGGCTGCCGAGCGTGACCGCGCCGCCACGCGGTGCAATGGCGTCGCCGAATATGGTGATCAGCAGCGAGCCCCCGCGCAGCGGGCGCTGGGCGCGAAAATGCCGCAGCAGCCGGCGCACGGGGGCGGGAAAGGGAGTGCTCGCCTCGGGTTCCATGCGGCGGAAATTGTGACACAAGAATCGGCGCCTATGTGGTAGTCTTGTGTCACATTAAGGCACCCCGCCGCAGCTGGAAGGCCCCATGTACACCCAGGCGCTCGATACCCATGGCAAGGAGCCGGTGCCCGCGGAGGGCGGGGAGGCGGGCGCGTCCGCGCAGCGCTTTCAGGCGCGCGTCGACGCGGACGAGAAGATCGAGCCCAAGGACTGGATGCCGGACGCCTACCGCCAGACCCTCATCCGCCAGATCTCCCAGCACGCCCACTCGGAGATCGTGGGGATGCTTCCGGAAGGGAACTGGATCACGCGCGCGCCCAGCCTGCGACGCAAGGCAGTGC
>CATPBM010000101.1 GCA_955652625.1 uncultured Steroidobacteraceae bacterium | reverse complement strand
CTTTGCCTTAGGGCTTACTGACCAGAACAAGAGGGACTTGGTGGAATATCTGAAATCCCTATAACCCGTCTGCGCTGCGGACACGACGACGCCCGCAGCGCCGGCCCATCGGTGAAGCGTCTCACGCTTCGATTGAGGCCGACTTGGTCGTTGCGCTGACGGCGCCCGTCATGCCCCACCAGGTTATCTAATGAATCCGAGGGATTGCTCGACGAACTTGCCCATCGCCTCCATCAGCGCGGCTGGCGGCGTTGACTGGCGATACGACTCGGCATGACGAATGAACGTCAGGTATTTCATGGGTGCTCCGGTGGCCTGTACTCACACGACGAGCGACAGGAAGCCAGATCGACATGCCACGCGGCTTTCTTCGCCAAGGGACCGGGGCCGGGGGCACCAGCCCGCGCCTAGCCGGGCTCGTGGCAGTGCTTCGGCTGGCACGCTGTGTCGATGCCCCGAAATCCCAGTCGGATCGCCGTGCGGACGAGGCTCTTGGTGTCGCTTTTTCTCCACGCAGTGCCGTGGAAAATCCGGGGACACGCACGCCTGCAATGGAGGTGATGAAGTCTTCCATGCGCCAGCCAGGACACCTGCGTCAGTCCGCTGCAGATTCCGAGTGCTGGCGCTCATTATAGTGAGCCCGGCACGGGGTATCGTTTCCAGCCGCTGACTCGCGAATGGTCGAGCGTAGCGTGGCATGCGGTGTTGTGAGCAGGTGTGCAGTGCCCGCTGCTCAGCTGCGCCTGGGGGGCATATGAGCGTGGAACCAAGTGAATCGATGAGCGAGGTCTGGACGAGGTGGCAGGGACACGTCATCAACAGCGTGTTCCCATTAGGACGCTACCTCGGTGGCTCGGATCACAGCGGCGTTTTCCTCACTGAGTCTGCGGCGCGATTCCCTTCGGGAGTCGCGATCAAGCTCGTTCCCACCAATCGGGCCCTGGCGGAATCACAACTGCCGCGTTGGAAGAGTGCTGGCGGCCTCGCCCATCCTCACCTGCTTCCCCTGTTGGAGTGGGGCGGGTGCCAGCTGGGCGGGTTGCCCTATCTGTACGCCGTCATGGAGTACGCCGACCAGACTCTTGCGCAGCTGCTGCTACACCGCGCCCTGACGGACGACGAGGCGCGAGAAATGCTGCTGCCGACCCTGGACGCACTGGCGTACCTGCACGGCCGGAACCTGGTGCAAGGCCAGTTGAAGCCGGCAAACATCCTGGTGGTTGGAGATCAGCTGAAGCTGGCAAGCGACACGATCCGTCGCGTCGGTGAAGGCACGATGAGCACCAACACGCCCAGTGTGTACGATCCTCCGGGAAGCAGTTCCACTGCCGGTGACATCTGGGCGCTCGGCGTCAGCCTGTTCGAAGCGCTCACTCGCCGTCCGCCTTCGGGCTTGGGCGAGCGCCGGGAAGCCGTCGTGCTGCCGGTCGATTTCTCCCCGGCATTCCGCGACGTCGTGGCCCGCTGTCTGAGCCCCAGCCCGCAGGATCGTCCGAGCGTGACGGAGCTCGTGGCCTGGGTCGGTAGGCGATCGGCGCCGTCTGCGCCGGCCGAGACCATTCAGCCCGCGCTCGCACCATTCGAGCCGAGGACACCCGAGCCGAAACCGCCGCGGACTGCACCCCGGCAGGTCGCTCCCGAACCCGCACGGCAGGCGCCGTCCATGGCACAGTCCTCGAAGCCGCGAGCCTTGCATACACTGGTGCTCGGCGCGGTCGTTATCCTCGCGCTGGGTTGGAGCGGAGTGCGCGTGTTCAGAACCCATCGCACCCCGGCTCCACCTCCACCTCCTGTCCAGGCTCCCGGAGGATCACTGTCACAGACTCCGGGCGCTGCCGCACCCCCGGCAGCTGAGGTGCCGGCCCCTGTCTCTGCAGTGTCCACCACAAAGCTGGGTCCGAGCGACGTGGCCACGTCGCCATCGGCGCTCCATGAGGTGATCCCTGACGTTCCGCGGGCCGCCCGCCGAACCATCCGCGGACACATCAAAGTGTGGGTGCGAGTCATCGTCGACCAGGACGGCTCGGTGTTCGCCGCCGTTGCGGATCGACCCGGTCCGAGCAGATATTTCCAGCGACTCGCCATCGAGGCGGCCAAGAAATGGACGTTTCCACCTGTGGACACTCCGTCCCGGCGCCTGATGCAGGTTCGATTCGACTTCAGTCGCGACGGGACAACGGGGCGGCCCCTTGCACTCCACTAAGACGGTGGCAACTATCGCCGCTCTCAAACCTCTTCGGCATCGACGAGCACCGTTACAGCGGCGCCCTAGCGGCCTTCTCGATGAGAACAACGTAAATCGTGGTTCGCCATCACATCTACTCGCTCGGTACGCTCAGTCGGCGCGCACAAATAACGACGCAATTGCTCTTGGTCATGCGAAGCCGTTCGTCATCGAAATACCTCTTGGATTTGGCACACTCCTGGCACACTTGCTGCCTCAAATGGGCACAATTTGGCGCAACCCCACTCCAGTAAGTCGTTGAGTTTGTTAGTGGTGAGTGGTGTTGGGTTGCGACCTAACTCGATTTGTAAATCGTTGGTCGGGAGTTCAAATCTCTCAGCCGGCAGTCTAAATATCATTTATATACAGTTGGGCAGCAGCCGAGCTCTCGATGCATCTGCCAAATCCTGCAACTACCGGTGCCGCCGAGACGATTATCGCGGCCATCCGCGGCCTACTGACCCAGCGCAAGGTGCCGGTTCTCATCGCGCTGGATGGACCAAGCGGATCTGGGAAGTCCACGCTGGCCGGCATGGTTGCAGAAGCAGTGCATGCG
>CATPBM010000100.1 GCA_955652625.1 uncultured Steroidobacteraceae bacterium | reverse complement strand
TCGTTAGCCCGTCCCCGCGCTTGGAGTTCAGGGGCACGCCGAAACTGAAGCGGAACAGACCTAAGGGCGCCAGCCACTGCACCGCGACGCCGAATGAGCGCTTCAGGCTCGAAAAGCCTGTGAACTGGTAGCTCTGCGGGCTCACCTGGTCCGGCCCGTAGAACGTGGTCCGGGTGCCGGTCTGATAAATGTTGCCCATGTCGAAGAACAGGCTGACGCGTGCCGTCTGCCCATACTTGCCCGGCATGGGGAAGATCAGCTCGTTCTGGCTGGTGATGCGCAGGTTGCCGCCATAGGGGTTGCCGAACTGGTCCTTGGGCCCCAGGCGGCTCTCGCGGTAGCCGCGCACGTTGTCCGGGCCGCCACCGTAGAACTGGCGGTACGGCGGGACCGCCGTGGTAGTGCCGATCGGCGCCCCGTAGTCCACGCCCTCGAGGAAGGACAGCGTGAACTTGCGCCACAGCGGCACGTACTTGATGAACTGGTAGTTGCCGATCCAGTACTTGACGTCGCTCCCGGGCGCGGTGACCGAGAACGACAGCGACTGGCGCATGCCGCGATCGGCAAACAGCGTGCGGTTGCGCGTGTCCCAGTCCCAGCCGGCCACGCCTTCCACGCTCTTGAAGTTCGTGCCGTAGAAGACGAACTCGTTGTTGGTCGCGTCATCGTGCGCCAGGCGCGTGTAGGGATGGCCGTTCTGGCGTACCCACTGCTGCGCCTGCAGCGCGCTGCTCAGGGTATTGGTCAGCAGCTGCGACCTGTCGAACGCGGCGCCGAAGCGGAAGTACATGTACTCGGTGATCGGATACGCCCAGGTCGGCCCGAAGCTGATGGTCTGCGAAGAGAAGGTGGACGAGGAGGACACGAACTGGGTCACGTTGCTGTAGGTCAGCGAGATCGTGCGCTGCAGGTTGTCGATGTTGGTGTAGGGATTGGTGTGCTGGATGCTGTATACCTTGCTGAAGGCGCCGCCGTTCAGGTTGACGGCGATGCGCTCGCCGCTGCCGAGGAAATCGGCGTCGGCGTAGCTGCCGTTCAGCATGAACTTGTAGGTCTCGGAGTAGCCGATGCCGCCGGAGAGCTGCGAGGCCGGGCCCTCCTCGATCTTGTAGTTCACGTCCACCAGGTCCGGCGCGCCTGCCACCGGGGTGGTCTCGAAGTCGGCGTTCTTCACGTACGGCAGGCGCTGGATGCGCTGCTTGGAGCGCTCGAGCGATGTGTTCGACAGCCAGCCGCCCTCGAGCTGGCGCATTTCGCGGCGCAGCACCTCGTCGTTGATGCGGTTCTCGCCGCTGAAGGTGATGCTGCGCACGTACACGCGGTTGCCCGGGTCGACGAAGAAGGTCAGGGCCACGGTGTGGTTGCTGTTGTCCGCGGTGGGCACCGGCTCGACCTTGGCGAAGGCGTACCCGTCGCGGCCCATGCGGTTCTGCATCAGCTCCTGGGAGGAAGTGATCAGCTTGCGGTTGAAGGTGTCGCCCGGATGGATGAGCAGCAACTGCTCGAGTTCCGCCTGTGGCACGACAAAAGTGCCGGCAAGCTTGATCTGCGAGACCTTGTAGACCTGGCCCTCCTCGACGTTGACCGTGATGAAGATGTCCTCCTTCTCGGGGGCGATCGCCACCTGCGTCGAGGCGAGCTGGAAGTTCGCGTAGCCGCGATCCATATAGTAGTTGCGCACCTTCTCCAGGTCGCCCTGCAGCGACTCGCGCGAGTAGCGGTCATCCTGCTTGTACCAGGACAGCCAGTTGGGCGTCTTGAGCTCGAGGGTCTCGAGAATGTCCTTCTGCCGGAAGCGGGTGTTGCCGACGATGTTGATCTGCCGGATCTTGGCGCGCGCGCCTTCCTTGATCTCGATCTTGATCTTCACCCGGTTGCCGGCCTCCTCCTCCACGTGCGAGTCGATTTTCACGCCGTATTTGCCGCGCGCGAAGTACTGGTCGGTGAGGTACTGCGTGACGTCCTCGAGCACCGAGCGGTCGAAGGTCTTGCCGGTGGCAAGGCCGACGTTGCGCAGCGATTTCTGCAGGTCCTCGGTCTTGATGTCCTTGTTGCCGGTGATCTCGAAGCTCTCGATGGACGGGCGCTCCGCCACGACCACGATGAGCGTGCTGGCGTCGCGGCGCAGCTGCACGTCGCGGAAGAAGCCGGTGGCGTACAGGGCGCGGATCGCCTCGCGCACGCGCGCCGTCGTGAGGTGATCCCCGATGTTGACGGGCAGGTAGTTGTAGACCGTTCCCTCGGAGACGCGCTGCAGGCCCTCGACGCGTATGTCGCCGACGGTGAAGTCCGCCGGCGCGGCCGCCGTCTGCGCAAGCGCCAGTGCGCACTGCAAGGCCAGTGCGCCTGCGGCGAGCGCCATACGCATTCTCATGCTGCAACCACCAGTGTCTCTCTCTCTTCGCGCCTGCGGCGCCGTTCAAGCTATTGCATTGCACTATTCGAGGACTGAAGACCTGCGCCTCCAGCTGCTGATCCGGGCGCGCGCGCTGCGGCCCTTTACGGCACGGTCAACTGAACTGACGCGCAATATCGTTGTATAGCGCGACACCCATCAGGACGATGAGCAGGGCGATGCCAACCTGCTGTCCGAAAGCCTGGGCCCGCTCCGACAGCGGACTGCCCTTCAGCCACTCCACCAGCTGAAAAAGGATCTGTCCGCCATCCAGGATCGGGATGGGCAGCAGGTTAAGGAATCCCAGGGACAGGGAAATGAGCACCAGGAAGCTCAGGAATGGCGCCACCCCGGCCTCGGCCGAGTCCCCCGCATACTCGGCGATCGACAGGGGGCCGCTGAGGTTTTTCAGTGATACGCGCCCGAGCACCATGCGCCAGAACATGCGCGCCTGCAGCACGGTCATGGTCCACGCCTCATCCGCCGCGCGCGCCAGCGCCGAGACGGCATTGAGATCCGTGTGCTGCAACATGCTTTGCGGGAAGCCGCTGATGCCGATACGCCCGATGCGCTTGCCGCTGACCTCTTCGGCGGCGATTTGCAGCTGCGCGGTGTGCTCGATCCCGGCGCGGCTGTAGGTGATGCGCGCCGCGGCCCCCGGGCGCGCACGGACGCGACGCACGATGTCTTCGAAATTTTTAACCGGCGCACCGTCAATCGCCTCGATGCGATCCCCCGCCAGCAGCCCCGCGCGTGCCGCCGCCCCGCCGCTCGTCACCTGCCCGATGACCGCGTCCGGGGGCGTCCAGAACTCGAAGCCGAGCCCGCGCAGCAGCTCCGCCGGCTCGGTGAGATGGCGCCGCTGCGCCACGTCCGGCACGCGCAGGATGGCCTCGCGCACGGCACCGTCCGCGCCATGCACGTTCAGGTCCGCCTCGCCGCGGGCGCTCATGGCATCGAGCAGTCCAAACAACACGTCGCGCTGACTGCTCACGGCACTGCCGTTGATGGCGCGGATGTCATCGCCGGAATGCAGCCCGGCACGCGCGGCGATCGAGCCGGGCATCACTTCCCCGACGCGCGGCCTGATCTCGGTCACGCCGCTCACCCAGAACATGCCCCACAGCACCAGCACCGCGAACGCAATGTTGAAAGCCGGTCCCGCGAGCAGTACCACGATGCGCTGCCACGGCGGACGGCGGGTGAAGGAGCGCGGCAGATCGGCGGGCGCAACCGGACCCTCGCGCTCATCGAGCAGCTTGACGTAACCGCCCAGGGGCACCGCAGCGATGACGTATTCGACACGATCGGCGCCGGCCACGCGCGTCAGCAGGGGCCTGCCGAAGCCCACCGAGAACCTCAGGACCTTGAAGCCGAGGCGGCGCGCG
>CATPBM010000099.1 GCA_955652625.1 uncultured Steroidobacteraceae bacterium | reverse complement strand
GCCATGGCGGCATTGAATACCCGGCGCCCGCGCGGCGCGCGGATAAAATTCCTCAGAGAGCTACCGAACAACGCCCACACCGCCATGCAGGGCACGCCAATGCCTTCCATCACACCGGCCATGTAGGCGCCGCGCGCGAAGAGCCCCAGCTCCTGGGGCAGGAACAAGGTTGCGGCGGTGAGAGTCATCACCCACGCCTTGGGGTTCAGAAACTGAAACATGGCCGCCTCGAGGAAGCTGACCGGGCGGGAGCCGGCGCGCGCCTCGGCGCCCTGCAGGCGCAGCATGCGCCAGCCCAGATAGACGAGGTATGCCGCGCCCGCCCAACCCAGCACGCTCTGCAGCGCGGGCCAGCGGGCGAAGAGCGCGGACAGGCCCGCGCACACCGCGAGCAGCTGCACGACGAAGCCGCAGCCGATCCCAAGGATGTGCGGCACGGTGCGCCGGAAACCAAAGTTCGCCCCCGAGGCCGTCAGCATCACGTTGTTGGGTCCGGGCGTGATCGACATGACGAAGGCGTAGGTCATGAAAGCCAGCGGGTCGGGCATGAGCGCATTCCTTCGGAGCGTGGGATATGCAGGGTGCGCAATGGCGCGCCGCCATGGCAGATACGGCATGAGGCCACACGGCGCGAACTGTACCGGGTGCGAACCGATACGCAGGCGGTTGGGGCCTCAGGCGCGCAGCGCGCGTGCTGCGGCCGCGGCGGCGCCATCCGCTATCATGGTAGTCATGAGTGATGCCTTCATTTGCGACGCCGTGCGCACGCCGATCGGCCGCTATGGCGGGGCGCTCGCCGCGGTGCGCGCCGATGATCTTGCCGCGGTGCCCCTCGCGGCGCTGCTGAGGCGCAACCCCGCGCTGGAGCCTGCGGCCGTCGAGGAGGTGTTGCTCGGCTGCGCCAATCAGGCGGGCGAGGACAACCGTAACGTGGCGCGCATGGCCTCGCTCCTCGCGGGACTGCCGGTGTCCGTGCCGGGGGCGACGCTGAACCGCCTGTGCGGCTCGGGGCTCGATGCGGTCGCCATGGCGGCGCGCATCATCCGCACGGGCGAAGCCGAGGTCGTAGTGGCGGGCGGTGTCGAATCCATGTCGCGCGCGCCGTTCGTGATGCCAAAGGCGGACAGCCCCTTCAGCCGCCAGGCGGAGATCTACGACACCACCATCGGCTGGCGCTTCGTCAACCCGCGCCTGAAGGAGCATTACGGCATCGACTCGATGCCCGAAACGGGCGAGAACGTCGCCGCGCAGTTTCACGTCTCGCGCGCCGACCAGGACCAGTTCGCGCTGCGCAGCCAGCAGCGCACGGCGGCCGCCTATGCGCGCGGCTTCTATGCGGCAGAGCTCGTGCCGGTCGAAGTCCCGCAGCGCAAGGGCAAGCCGCTCGTCGTGACGCGCGACGAGCATCCGCGTCCCGAAACCACGCTCGAGCAGCTCGCGGCGCTGCCGACGCCGTTCCGCAGCGGCGGCACGGTCACCGCCGGCAATGCCTCGGGCGTGAATGACGGCGCCGCGGCGTTGCTCATCGCCTCGGAGAGCGCGGCGCGGCGCTTCAATCTGACGCCGCGCGCCCGCATCGCCGCCGCCGCCACCGCTGGAGTTGAGCCGCGGATCATGGGCATGGGTCCGGTGCCCGCCACGCGCAAGGTGCTGGCGCTCGCGCGCCTCGCCCTGGGGGAGCTTGAGACCATCGAGCTCAACGAGGCATTCGCGGCGCAGGCCCTGGCGGTGTTGCGCGAGCTGAAGCTGCCCGACGACGCGAGTCATGTGAATCCAAACGGCGGCGCGATTGCGCTCGGCCATCCGCTTGGCATGTCCGGCGCGCGGCTCGCGACCACGGCAACCTGGCAACTCGCCGCCACCGGCGGCCGTTACGCCCTGTGCACCATGTGCATCGGGGTGGGGCAGGGGATCGCCGTCGTTCTTGAGCGCGTCTGAGCGAACGGCGCCGAAGGGTCAGTGCGTCGCGGGCGCGCTCCAGGGCAGCCGATCCAGGTCGAGATTGCCGCCGCTGAGCACCAGTCCGATGCGCCTGCCGCGCAGCGCCAGACCGGGGGCGAGCAACGCGGCGTAGGGCACGGCACCCGAGGGCTCCACGACGACCTTGAGCACTTCCCACAGCACTCGCATCGCGCGCACGATCGCCTCATCCGGGACGGTGGCGATGTCCTCGACCAGGCGGCGGATCTCGGCGAAGGGCCTCACGCCCAGGGAGCTGCGCAGGCCGTCGGCTATGGTGTCGGGGTTGACGCTCGGGAGGATCTGCCCGGCGCGAAATGAACGGGCGGCATCGTCGGCGCCGGCGGGCTCGATGCCGATGACGCGTACGGCGGGCTTCACGGTGCGGGCGGCCACCGCGGTCCCAGAAAGCAGCCCGCCGCCGCCCACCGTGCAGAGAATCACGTCGAGGTCGGGAACCTGCTCGAGCAGCTCCACGGCCGCGGTCGCCTGCCCGGCCATCACCAGCAGATCGTCGTAGGGATGAACCAGCGCCGCGCCCGTGGCGGCCATCACCTGCCGTGCGGTGCTCTCACGCGCCGCCAGGGTCGGGGCGCAGTAGGTGATCTCGCCGCCGTAACGGCTTACCGCGGCGCGTTTGGCCTGCGCGCTGTTATCGGGCATCACAATGTAAGCTGAAATCCCGCGCAGGCGCGCCGCGCGCGCCAGGGCTGCCGCGTGATTGCCTGAGGAGTGGGTGGCCACGCCGCGCAGCGCGGCCTGCTCGGACAGCGCGAACACGGCGTTGGTGGCCCCGCGCGCCTTGAACGCGCCGCACTTCTGAAAGTTCTCGCACTTGAAGTACAGGTGCGCCCCGGCCTGCGCGTCCAGCGTCGCACTGGTGAGCACCGGCGTCACGCTCACCTTGTCTGCGATGCGCTCGCGCGCCTGCTCGATGAGCTTCCAGGTAAGACCGGCGGAGTCCTCAGGCATGACGAGCGAGCATGGCCAGAGCACGAGAGGCGGTCAAGCCGCCGCAGGCGGGACGCTTAGCGCATGCCGCGTGTGGCCAGGTGCGCTGCGCCGTACAGCTCGTCGAGCCGCGCGAGTGCGGCGTTCACGTTCACCATCTCAGGCGCCGCGGTTTCCCCGAGCAGCTGCGCGATGCTGCGGCCGGCAGGGCGTTTAGGCGCCGCCGCCATCAGCAGCGCGATCAGGCCGGTGAGCTCCGCGGCCGCCACCGAGGTTCCGGACTCGAAGTCGTACTGCCCGCCGGGGCGCAGCGTCAATACATGTTCCGCCGGAGCGGGGAGGCTGCCCGCGGGCAGCGGGTGCTCGCTGCCGCTTGCGGAAATCACCCCCGGGATTGCAGTCGGAAAGGGCGCGTCGGGTCCGGCCGCGGCGCCGACGAAGGTCACGCCGCGCCTGAGTCCCGACTGCACGAGCGCGGACAACAACGGGTCTGCGGGACCGGCGAAGCTCAGATTGATGAGCGGTGCACCGGAAGCGATGGCCGCGGCAAGCGCCTGCGCCAAGGTGAAGGTGTTGCAGGCTGCGGCGTCGTTGTCGGGCTCGAGCTGCCAGCAGGCCTCGAAGATTTCCAGTTGCGCGAGCGGTGCGATGCCCACGATACCGATGTGATTGTTGGCGACCGCCGCGATCAGGCCCGCCATCGCGGTCCCATGGCGCAGGAAGGCCGGCGAGCGCGGGCGCGTCGCGATGAAAGAGTGCGTACCCAGGATGCGGCCGGCGAGGTCCGGATGGGCGCTGTCGACGGCGGTATCGATCAGGGCGATGCGCATGCCAGCACCCTGCGTGCGCTCGTGGGCACGGGCGATGCCGAGGGTCACGAGGTTGGTTTGCAGGTCATAGAGCGGGTCGTTGTAGGAGCCGCCCGTGACGTGTGTATCGGTGAGCGTGTGGAATTCGTGCAGCGGCTGGGCGAGCATCACGCGCGGGTCCCGGGACAGCTCGGCAAGCACCTCGGCCACCGGCTGGCCGTTGGTGATCTCAAACACCACGCAATGCATCGACAGGGCCTTGATCGGCCAGCTCGCGACCTCATGCAGCGAATAGGCCGCGGCGACGCGGCGCGCCTGTTGATGCGCGCTCTGGGACACCCGGTAACCCTGCCCCGCGTACCGGCTGCCGGTGGCCCCGGCGGGACCGGGCGCGGAGTGCGGCACGTTGGCAAACGCCACCACGATTCTCGGTAAGGGAGCCGGGATGGGCGCCGGGAGGGTGGCTCCGGGAACCGCGCCCGCGGCCAGCATCGCCAGCCAGGCCGCCGCGGCGTGCACGAACGTGCGCATTTTAGGGAACCTGCGGATCCTGCGTGCGCGGTCCCTGCACCCGCTTGTCGGGCGCATCTGCCGCACCCACGGGCTCGATCCAGCGCACGCGCGCATCGGTGCGCAGCCTCAGCGCCAGCGCGCGTATCGCGCGCGGGTCGGCCTGCGCAGCCGTGGGGGTCACGCCGAAAATGCCGCTGGCGTCGGGACCCTCGACCACGCGAGCGTGCGCCGAGCGCAGCAGTTCTTCGACCTCACCGATCGACAGTGAGCGCTCGAGGGCGATGTGCAGTACCCCGGATGCGCTGTGCGGGGCGGCGGTGTGAGTCACATACAGCGGCTGCGACCAGCGGTAGGCAGTCGCACCCGCCGCCGCCAGCCCGATAACGGCCACGAAGCTCGCCGCCCACGCAAGCCCTGGCGGTCGCCACGCCGAAAGCGCAGCCGGGGGGAAGCTGCGCGAGCGCCCGGCGCGCCGCTCCTCGTGGCGCTCGGTCGCACGGCCATCGATGCGATCCATGAGCTTGCGGAACGAGGGCGCGGGCGCGTAGGTCACGCGCTCAGGCTCGGTCAATGCCCGGCACATCAGGCGCTGCAGCGCGAGCTCCTGCGCGCAGGCCTGGCAGCCGCGCACGTGCTCCTCCACCCGGGCGCGCTCAGCCTGGGGCAGCCGGCCGTTGGCGAGCCAGGGCAGCAGTACCCACGACTCCTCGTGACGGGAGATGCCGCTCACGGTCATGGCTTGGCGCCTTGCGGTGCTGCGATGCCGGCGCTCGCGAGCGCAAAACCGGCCAGAGGCGGCAGCAACTTCTGAAGTTTCGCGCGCGCGTGAAACAGGCGCGTCTTCACCGTGTTAACAGGGCAGCTCATGACGGCTGCGATCTCCTCACAGGAATAACCAAGTTCGTAACACAACTCCACCGCGAGGCGCTGTTCTACCGGCAGCTGCGCCAGCGCCTGCCCGAGCCAGTCGCGCAGCTCCTCGATGCTGAAAGGGTCCTCGCTCGTAGGTGGCAGCGGGGCGGCCTCCAGGTTCTTCTCCGCCAGGCGCGCCGCGGAGCGGAACGCGTTCCGCGCCTTGCGGTACGCGATCCCCAGGATCCAGGTCGAGGGCTGCGAATCGCCGCGGAAGTCACGCGCCTTGCGCCACACGACCCAGAAAGTGTCGTTGATGATTTCCTCGGCGAGGTCGTAGCGATGCGTGAGGCGCGTCAGGAAGCGCGCCATGCGGCGGTGGTAGAGATTGTAGAGCTCCTCGAACGCCTTGCGGTCGCCGTCGGCCACGCGCGCAATGAGGTCCACCTCGTGGGCCACGCCGACGCTGCCGCGATATGTCGCCTCCGCCATGCCCTTGTCGCTGTAACCCGTGGCCTTCACGTACGCACCCTTATACCAAGGTGAGTGTCAGCTGCCCCGCCGCCGGTTCAGTCCATCCAGCTCCTGCGACTATCACCTCCGCGCCCCGGCCGGTCAAAAACGCCAGCTCAGGGTGCCTTCCAGGCGGTGGTTGGCGATCGGGTAGGGGGAAGTGCGCACGGCACTGTCCTGCGCGAGGAAATAATCGACATCCAGCCGAAAGCTGCGCCACTCGTAGGCAAGTCCGCCGTTGCCATAGGCGTACCCGGTGCCCCTCTGGATCCCCGGACCCGTTCCTGGCGAGGAGTAGTAGCCAGCGCCTGCGGTCACGAATAGCCCTTCCGCGATGAGCCACTGCCCCGAGGTCTCGGCGATCCACGCGGGGCTGCGGCTCAACCGCCGGTAGAACCAGTAACGCACCGCGTTCGGAATGGCCGTCACTGAAAATGACCAGCGATCAAGGTACGTCAGCGTACCGAGGATCTCCTGGTAGTCGTTGGATGCTTCCTGGGTTCCGCCGGCATAGTAGTGACTGCGCAGGCTCAAAGTGGCGTTCCAGACGCTGCTCAGGTCGAAGCGGTGCCCGAGATAGACCTCCAGATCGTAGCGGGCACCGGGATCGAGGTCGGGCTCGCGCGTCGAGCCCCACACCCCGGCAAAGTTCCCGCCGCTGCTGTCGAGGTGCACGTCCCCCTGCACCGCCCCGTGATTGTCACTCTCGGAGACGCCGCGGTAGATGTAGTTGCTGGTGAGGGCGAGATTGCCGCCGGCGGTCAGGTCGTGGCCCAGCTCGATAGCGTGCGCCGCCGGCGCGGTTGCGCCGAGCAGCGCCAACGCCAGCACGGACTTCGCCCGCAGATTTGGGGATTGCGAATCGACCACGGTTCTTTTCGTTTCGGCGGTGCGCGAGTGTAGAGCGATCCCCATGACTCAGCCACGCGCCCGTCAGGGGTGAGACATAAGCGTTGCGATATCCCGGGTATTCCGAGGCCCTATACAAGCGGCCCGGGCCGCGCCCGACGTATACTGTATATAACTATGGATGCACTGCCGCCGGTTGAAAGCGCCCTCGTGCGGCGCCCGGGCGCCGGGGGCGCGGCGGCGCAAGCCGGACCGGCCGCCGGCCTGATGCCTGCGGCGGCTCCGGGCCGGCAGGGTGAGCTGAGGTGGCGGTAGAGAGGCTGCCGGTGCCGGCCGCAGTCAGCGCGCAGCTGAGCGTCGAGCGCTGGACGCGCGGTGAGGTGACCCATACCACCGACCTCATCGCCGAGGAGATGCCGGTCGCGCTCGTTTATCACGACGTGCCGCACGTGGTAATGCTCGCAACCCCAGCCGACCTCGAGGACTACGGGGTGGGCTTCACCCTGAGCGAGGGGCTCGTGGAGCGCGCGGACGAGATCCGCGGGGTGGAGGTGAGCCAGGGCGCGGCCTCCGCGGATGTGAAAATCACCGTCTCATGGGAGCGCTTCACGCAACTGCTGAAGCGGCGCCGCAATCTCGCCGGCAGGACCGGCTGCGGGTTGTGCGGGGCGGAAACCGCCGCCGACGCCATCCGTGAATGCGGGCCAGTGCCTGCCGGGGTCAGCGTAACGGCGGCCGAGCTGCATGCTGCAATCGCGGAGTTGTCGGGCAGGCAGCCGATCAATGCGCGCACCGGCAGCGTGCATGCGGCGGCGTGGGTGGTACCCGGAGCGGGCATCCAGGTCGTGCGCGAGGATGTCGGTCGGCACAATGCGCTCGACAAGAGCATCGGCGCCCTGACACGTGCGCACGCGGATCTGGCGGCCGGGTATATGCTCATCACCAGCCGCGCGAGCTACGAGATGGTGCAGAAGTGCGCCACCGTGGGGATCTCGCTGCTGGTCGCGCTGTCGGCGCCGACCGCGTTCGCGGTGCGGTTGGCGCAGCGCGCGGGACTTACGCTGGTGGCGTTCGCCCGCGCCGACCGGCATGTCGTTTACGCGCACCCGCAGCGAGTGAAATAACGCCGCACACGCCCATGAACATCGACCCGCTCATCCGGCCGGGGCGGGCGCTGATCTGCGGCTCCCTGGCGTTCGACACCATCATGGTGTTCGGCGATCGTTTCGCGAATCACATCCTGCCCGACAGGATCCACATGCTGAACGTGTCGTTCCTGGTGCCGCAGATGCGCCGGGAATTCGGTGGCTGCGCCGGCAACATCGCCTACAACCTGCGCCTGCTGGGGGACACCGGGTACCCCATGGCCACGGTCGGCACCGACTTCGGCCCCTACCGGGAGTGGATGGCGCGCGCCGGTGTACCGGCCGATCACGTACGGGTCATCGACGCAGAGCTCACCGCCCAGGCGTTCATCACCACGGACCTGGATGACAACCAGATTACGGCGTTTCATCCGGGAGCGATGCAGCACGCGCACCAGAACCGGGTTGCCGACGCGCACGACATCGCCATCGGCATCGTCGCCCCTGACGGACGCGAGGGCATGATCCAGCACGCGACGCAGTTTGCCGCTGCCGGCATCCCCTTCATATT
>CATPBM010000098.1 GCA_955652625.1 uncultured Steroidobacteraceae bacterium | reverse complement strand
GAGCTGCGTCGCCAGCTCGAACACCAGCCCCGGGCTTTCGGCAGCAATCTGCCGGAAGCGCGGGTAGGTCATCTCGGCGAGCTCGCACTGGTTGCGGGTGCGGACCCAGGCGCTGCGCGTGGGCTGCTCGTAGAACAGGCCCATTTCGCCAAAGAACTGTCCGCGGTTGAGGTAGGCCAGCACCATTTCGTTGCCTTCCTCATCCTCGATCATCACTTCCACCGAGCCGCTGATGATGTAGTACAGGACATCCGGCAGGTCGCCGGCGTGGATGACGACCGTCTTGGACGGCACTGCGCGTATGCGGCAGTAACTCAGGAACCGGTTGATCGCCGGGATTTCGCTTAGCGGCTTGATGTTCTCTTCCATACCGGGCCCCCAGGAACCTCCAATATACAGCCTTCGCCAATCCTCAGAGCCAGTATGCCGTGCCGGTCATCACCCGGGCGGTATGGCGCATCAGTGCGCACAGCGGTGCCGGTAAGGGGATGCCGCCGGCGGCCGCCGCCGTTGCACCGTGTGCGATCTCCTCGGCTCTCATGGTTTCAAGTATGGCACGGCTGCGGGCGTCGCTCGCCGGCAGTCTGCCGAGGTGCTCATTGAGATGCCCCTCAACCTGACGCTCGGTCTCGGCCACGAAACCGAGGCTGGTGCGATCGCCCATGAGTGCGGCGGCGGCGCCGATGGCGAAGGAGCCGGCGTACCACAGCGGATTGAGCAGGCTGGGCCGCGCCCCCAGCTCCTTCAGGCGCGTCTCGCACCAGGCGAGATGATCGGATTCGGAGCGCGCCGCAGCCAGCAGCATGTCGCGCGTGGCCTGCGTGCGGGCGATCAGGGCCTGACCGTGATACAGGGCTTGGGCAGCGAGCTCACCGGCGTGGTTGACGCGCATGAGCGCGGCGCTGGCGCGCCGGTCGGCGTCCGGGAGGGGGTCGCGCTCCACGGAGGGCGCTGCGGGGGGAGGGCGGCTCGCCCGGGCCGGCGCAAAGACGGACCGCAGGGCGCGATCGACGGCGGCGATGGCAGAGTCGAAAGTGCGGCCGGACTCCATATCTAAGGGCACTATTATACGGGGTATTGCCGGGGGCAAACCGGGCGCGGCCCGTGCCTTTGCATTGCCCTAGCTGCTTGAGTACACTTGCCCGCCTTTTTTTGGCCCCGCCGTCAGGGGTCCTCTCCCGGACGGCCACTGCCACGAGTGACTTATGAAGACCGTATTTGCCAAGCCCGCCACCGTCCGCGGCGATTGGTTCATCGTCGACGCCAGCGACAAGACGCTGGGCCGGCTGGCCTCGCAGATTGCCCATCGCCTCAAGGGCAAGCACAAGGCTGACTACAGCCCCCACGTAGACATGGGCGATCACATCGTCGTGGTGAACGCGCAGAAGATCCGCGTCACCGGGCGCAAGCTCACCGATAAGATCTACTACCACCACACCGGCCACATCGGCGGTATCAAGTCGATCGCGCTGGAGAAGCTCCTGAGCGAGCATCCGGAGCGGGTGATCGAGTTCGCGGTGAAGGGCATGTTGCCGAAGAACCCTCTGGGCCGGCGCATGTTCAGGAAGCTGCACGTGTTTGCCGGCGGCGAGCATCCCCACCAGGCGCAGCAGCCGAAGCCGCTCGCGATTCAATAGGACTTAAATTCCATGCCAGCGACCCAGAACAGTCACTACGGTACCGGCCGCCGCAAGACCGCCACCGCGCGCGTGTACCTCAAGCCTGGCAGCGGGCGCATCACGGTGAACGAGCGTTCGCTCGATGAATTCTTCGGCCGCGAGACCGGGCGCATGATCGTGCGCCAGCCGCTGGAGGCGGTGAAGCTCACCGCCAGGTTCGACATCGCCGTCAAGGTCGGCGGCGGCGGTATTACCGGGCAGGCGGGCGCCATCCGCCACGGCATCACCCGTGCGCTCATCAAGTACGATGAGGCGCTGCGCAAGCCGCTGCGCGCTGCGGGCTTCGTGACGCGCGACGCACGCGAGGTCGAGCGCAAGAAGGTCGGACGCCGCAAGGCCCGCCGCGGACCGCAGTACTCGAAGCGTTGAGCTCGACGGCGGACCGCAGCCCAGGGGCTGCGGTTCGTTGTACGATTTCCTATCCCGCCACTTAACCGGGCCTTAAGCGCCGTGGGTGGTTTTTGGGGGATCGTCTAGTGGTAGGACAACGGACTCTGACTCCGTTTACCTAGGTTCGAATCCTAGTCCCCCAGCCATATGAGGAGGCCTGTCGAATTCGACAGGCCTCTTTTTTTTATCCAGTGCGGTCATTTCCTGATCATCGCCGTCACATTCACGGCACCGTTCTGCACGGTGGTGAGCAGCGGGTTGTTCACCGTGGCAACCGCATCGGCGATCGCACTCTTGTAGCAGGCATTCCACCGCCTCTGCTCATCGAAGCGCCGGCCCTGCTCTCCGCAGACGAAACGGGCGGCGCCGCTGATGCGCTGATAAAGGGTGGTCGCACCAGCCTGGCTGGACAGATTGAGGTCACTGTAGTGCACTGTCAGGGATCGTGAT